>JANXAM010000008.1 GCA_025062155.1 Gloeomargarita sp. SKYB120
GTCAACACCGTGATATAGGGCGTAAACCAACTGAGCACAAATGCCGCTTCGATTTGGGACTCTTTGCCAGCAATCAGAATGGCCTTTTGGTCCCACATATCAAACCCGTCGCAGATCATGCACACGTGCAACGTGTAGCCCGCAAATTCGTAAACATTTTGCATATCCTCTAACTGAGGCAAGATGTCGATGATCCCCGTAGCGGCAATGAGATAGGTTCCCTTAAATGTGGCAAACGTCGGATTGACCTTGCCAATCTTGACCTGCACCTCAAAATGGTCGCCGCAGTCGGTCACCCCATCCACAAATCCCCGCAAGTAGTCTGCCCCCCAGTGCAAGGCCATATCCGTCGCATGACGGAGAATTTCTCGCCCCGGTGTGGTGGGGTCTAATCCCACATAATTGCGCAATTCCTGCATCCACAGGGAACGACCCTTGCCCTTTTCTATCACTAAGCACTTCAGGCCATAGCGAGCCAAATAAATGGCCGCCGAGAGACCACCCATGCCCCCGCCAGCAATGATAGCGTCATAAAGCGTATCCAAGCGCTGGCTCAGGTTTTGACTGTTGAGTTTCATCGCTCCAGTGGTTAGGTTGACACGGTACCTGTAGACACGGGAGAAAGAACTGACTGCAGGTAGTTGAGCATGGTGTCAGCATCAGACACTTCAAAGGGGTCAATCGGGCAATCGTCACTGAAGTGGGGTTCAATAAACATCTTTTCAATGACCCCATCATTAACATACATGGAGTAGCGCCAGGAACGCATCCCAAACCCCAGATTATCTTTGCGGACGAGCATCCCCATTTTGCGAGTAAATTCCCCAGAACCATCGGGCAGTAAAAACACTTTTTTGATCCCCAGTTGCTTGCCCCATTGATACATGACAAAGGCATCATTAACCGATAGGCAAATGACCGCATCAATCCCCAGCGCCCGAAACTCGTCATAGAGCTCTTCGTAGCGAGGTAGGTGGTTACTGGAGCAGGTCGGTGTGAAAGCGCCTGGCAAGGCAAACAAAACCACTTTCTTCCCGCCAAAAATATCTTGGGTTGTTAAATCCTGCCAGCGAAACGGATTGGGACCGCCAAGGGACTCATCGCGTACGCGCGTCTTGAACACGACATCTGGGACCCGCTCCAGAACTGCCATCGCTGCACTCCATGCGTTACTGCCTCCACCATACCACAGGCAGTTTTAGTGCATACCCCGCAACCAACGGGCAACATCCACCGCATGATAGGTCAGAATCATGTCCGCACCGGCCCGTTTCATCGCCGTCAAGGTTTCCAACACCACTTTTTTCTCCTCAATCCACCCTTGCTGGGCTGCTGCTTTCACCATCGCGTATTCGCCTGACACGTTGTAGGCCGCTACTGGCAAGTGGGTATGCTGTTTCACCCGGTACACCACATCCAAATAAGCCAGCGCCGGTTTGACCATGACAATGTCTGCCCCTTCAATGGTATCCAGGTCAATCTCCTTGAGCGCTTCCCGGGCGTTGGCGGGGTCCATCTGGTAGGTCTTTTTATCGCCAAACTTGGGGGCCGAGTCCAACGCATCGCGAAACGGGCCGTAGTAAGCGGAGGCGTACTTGGCAGAATAAGCCAGAATGCCTACTTGGGTGTAACCCGCTTGGTCGAGGGCACGTCGAATCGCGCCAACTCGCCCGTCCATCATGTCCGATGGGGCGACAAAATCGGCACCCGCAGCCGCTTGGGAAAGGGCCATTTTCACTAAAACTTCTACGGTTTCATCGTTCAAGATGCGCCCTTGGTCGTCCACTAATCCGTCGTGGCCGTGGGTGGTAAACGGGTCAAGCGCCACATCTGTGAAGACCAGTATATCCGGCACTACCGTCTTGATGGCCCGCACAGTGCGCTGCACCAATCCATCAGGATTGAAACTTTCACTGCCTTGGTCATCCTTTTTGGCTTCGGGAATCACGGGAAACAGGGCGATACCAGGGATACCCAACTCGGCCACCGTTTTCACTTCTTGCACCAAACGCGGCAAGGGATAGCGGAAACACCCCGGCATTGAAGGAATGGGCACCGGCTCCCCCTCCCCTTCCATCACAAACATGGGGTAAATCAAATCACCCGTGGTTAGTACGGTTTCCTGCACGAGCCGTCGAATCGCTGGATTACGCCGTAGCCGCCGGGGACGATGGGTTAACTCCATAAGAACGTGTGACTGTGACAACCATTTCTACTCTACTGCTTCCCACAGGTGCGCTACAGTAGTCAAAGAGCGCTTAACACCCCGTAACAAAATCTGCCAATGTCCAGCCTGCGTGAACTGCCGGTGTTTCCGTTGCCAGAGGTCGTCCTGTTCCCCGGTTGTCCTCTGCCGCTGCACATCTTTGAATACCGTTACCGGATGATGATGGCTTCCATCCTGGAAACGGATAAGCGATTTGGCGTGTTAATGTGGAACCCCCAGGAAGGACGGCCAGTAACCATCGGTTGCTGTGCTGAAGTGTTGCGTTACGAGCGACTCCCCGACGACCGGATGCTGATTCTCACCCTGGGGCAGCAGCGGTTTCAGGTGTTGAAATACCTGCGGGAAAAACCCTTTCGGGTGGCGCTGGTGGAATGGATTGAAGACCAACCACCAACCGAAGATTTGCAGCCCCTGGCGGATGAAGTCAGACAACTCCTGTACGATGTCGTGCAACTGTCCGCCAAACTAACCGATCAAGATGTCAGTCTGCCGGAGCGGTACCCCACGCTACCCCGTGAATTTTCCTACTGGGTGGCTAGTAACTTTCAAGGAGCGCCGCTGGAACAACAAGCCCTCTTAGAAATGCAGGATACGGCCAGTCGTTTGCGTCGAGAATCGGAAATTTTAGCGTCCACTCGCAGTCATCTGGCTGCCCGCACGGCCCTCAAAGACGTATTCAAAGACAAGATGGAACCCAACTTGTGAGTTCGGTTTTGCCCACTGTAGCTAGCAGTAGGGTTTGTTAGGGTAATAAATAGATTGTGATTCGGTGGAGAGTAACCACTAGCACCCATGCCTATGCCCGACATGGCCGAACCTCGTACAAACGGTCTGTGGGAGTACGTCCAATCCCTCTCACCTGAGGTCGTCGAACAACTCTCTCGTCCCAGCACCCCCGAAGCCCGCCAGGTGATGGAACGCAATATTATTGGCTTGTTGGGGCAACTACCGGCGGAGCATTTTCACGTGCAAATTACGGTGGATCGGGAGAGCTTAGGGCGACTGCTGGCCTCGGCAATGATTAGCGGTTATTTCCTGCGCAACGTTGAACAACGCTATGCCCTAGAGCATTCCCTTCAGGAATCCAACCCCTCTTGATGAGGCGCGAACTCCTGAATTGCCCGCACTAACTCGTTATAAGCACTGGGGGACATGCGAGCCGCCAAAACAGCCAGCAGGGGAGAGAGAGACGGTTCTGCTTCCCCCAGGGTTTTGCGCCCCAATTCACTAATCAATTGCACCAGTTGGGTCACGTCTCCCAGACTCCAATTGATCGGTTCAATAATGACTGTTTTACCGTCGCGGGTTGTGCGCTGGCGCGTGACGGGTAAACTTAACATGGCATCCACTTTGCGCTGTAACGCCCGCACGTAATCCCACTCCATTTCTCGCCATTGTTCTCGCCGCTGCCGCCAAACCTCCTGCTGGTGCTGTTGGGACTGACGGTAGTGCTTTTGCCATAGCATCGCCAGGTACTGATCCCACGCTGCCGCCCGTTCCACCCACTGCCACCGGCTGTACCAACGGTGCAAACGCTTGAGCGGAAAATCTGCCGCCAACAGCTCTAATCGCCGCTGGGCGCCCATTTCCCGATAGCGACAAAAGGCTTGATAAGCACAGTGAGGTTCGCGGGGTTGCCGCTCCCAGACCGGTTCTTGCAGCGAAGGCATCATAGGATACAGTGTAATGCGGCCCCTGGTGAAACTCCAACCAGTATTTCTACTCAGGCGCAGGGAGGCAGCGTAAAACGTCCAAAAACGCTTGGGCCTCTGTAAGGCGTCGTAGCTATAGCCAGATTACAGGGGTCGCAGGGCGTAGCCCCGTTGGTGGTTCTCTCTTTAACACCCTAAGGTGGTCTTAGCTATAAAAGCCTCTCAAGGGAGTTGGCTGGAGAGATGATGATCAGGGCAACCAAAGACAGGGCTGCCTACTACGCAAGCATACATGACTTAGCTGCAATATCAAGCCAATTTACCGGTGAACCCCACTGTAAAGAGTTTCATTTGGACGATGGTTTTCCCCCTCAACGTAGGCAATTTTTAATCCCTGGCGATGATAGGCCTCCTTCAACCGTTCAGCGCGATTCGGTTGGTTCCCAAACAAGGACAATTGTCCCTCTGGCAGGCGGTCCGACCGGTTATAGAGTCGGAGTAGGCGTTCCTCCAATTCCTCGTGATATTCCAGTGAACCATCGCTGTGGATATGGGCGATTTCCAGGTTGTAGGGGACAAGATGGGGACAGACCAAAATGGCGCGATGGCAATACAGGGGGTCTTTTTCGGCGCACATCAAGGCAATGCGATGGGTTTTGGCCCCCTTGAGCAACCGTTGAATCCCCTGTTGAAACTCGGGCGTCGCCGCAATTTTTTCATACAGGGCTTTGCCCTCAACGTAACAGGCGGGATTGGCTGGTCGCGCCCCCAATTCTTTGCCCAAAAAGACGTAATGAATTTCTGATTGGGGGAGCGCTTTTTCTAATATCTGGCGATTGAACTGGGGAAACCGCCGGCTGTAGGGCGCCGAACGCACATCTGCCACCGCAGTGATGTTATGTCGTTGCAGCAGGGCGATGAATTGCTCCAGCGAGTGATGGGAATGACCTATGGTGAATAACGGTTGCATCGCCCTAGACGAAGCTGCGTATTTCTATGCTAATTAATCCAAACCGTCCTGGGGCAAAAACGCGCGGTCTTTGGGCAGGGGCGCAACGGGTTCCGTTAGGGTAAACGTGCCCTGCTCAATCCAACGTTTGAGAATTTCTGCGACTTCCAGCGACCAGGAAATACTGACCAGGGGCGCCGTGCGAACCGACGTCCCATTAATCGTAATCCGACCGGATTTGAGCTGGGCGTAAGTCACCAACCCAAAGGTGGGCCGCACCCGCCGGGGAATCGCAAAATCCACCACCGGCACCACAATATCCTCATCCTGAACGGCACAGGCCTCAATGACTTGCTCATCCAGGACCGGAAACGGCACCCCCACTCCCAGGTACAACGACGGGCCGTAGTGCTTGAAAAAACATCCCCGCACCCAGCGCGGGTCCATCTGGTGGGCGTCCCCAATGAGAGCAACTGTAGCGGCTGGGCCGATAGGGACACGATTGGGCAACCGTTTCTGCAGCGGGAAATGCTGGGTACCCTCCCAGGCGATGTACCCCACCCCGCCGCCTAGGAAAATCCGGGTGCCGATGCCCACACACCGCAAATCCGGGTCGTTCAACAGGGGCGAGAGCGCGCCCCCACAGGCGTAGACCGCATTGCCCAACTGCGGCAGCAACGGCCCGAGATAGGTGTAGAGCGTCCGATCGCCGCCATTGACCCCCACAATGAAGTTCTGGTACAGGTTGCGGGGGTTGTAGAGGTAAAACTGGTTGATGGTGTCCTTGCGGATGCGGGTCTCCAAGCTGGCGCGGGGGTAACAGTCGGTGGCGTAGCCTGTTGCCTTTAGGGTCACAGCTTGCCCTGCAATCAAATCGGCAATGACATGACCGCCGCCCCGTTCGCTGCCTTCGATTTCCGAAGGTTGGGACGCCCCGATGACCAGGTCTACCGCGCCAAACCCCGTGTAGGCGGGAACGCCGTCTAGCCAGCAGCGCTGGAGTTTGATGGGGGGATCGGTCTGCCCCAGGTTCAAAACGGCTCCTGAGGCCTCCATCGGCTCAAAGGTCCCCGTAGTAATGACGTCCACCTCGCGGGTGCAACGGGCCACCCCCCACTCGCGAACCCGCGCCTTGAGCTCCGCCGCTGTCCAGACCACCGCCTGGCGTGCCTGGATTTTGGCGTTGATCTCGGCGATGGTGCGCTGGGTCATTCAGTCGCCGGGGCCAGGTCGTCCTCGGTGCTTCCCCGTTGCCGTCCTCGCGTCAAGGCGTTGTAGAGCATGACGCCGATGGCCTTGATGAGACTCCCCTCCAGTTCGCGGAACATCCGCATGTTCAGGCCAAAGGCGTGGTTGGCCTCCTGGACGATGGCGTTGACCATGTCCTTGTCCACCGGCAGGCTGTCGAGGGTGCGCCGGTAATGGGCCTTGAACGCTTTTTCGTCCGGGATGCGCTCAAACCGGTAAAAAGCGACTCCCTCTTCCCCCAAGTTCAGGGCGTTTTGGGCGATTTTTTTCAGGAGCTGGCCGCCGGATAAGTCCCCCAGGTAGCGCGTGTAGGCATGGGCCACCAGCAGTTCTGGCTGGGTCTGAGCGACCTCCTCGATCCGCTGCACGTAGGTTTGACCGGCGGGGGACAGTTGGATTTCCTCGCGCCACTGGGGGCCGTAGTAAAACGCCAGGTCTTTTTCCAGCGCCGGTTGCCGCACCAGTTCGGGGAAATAGATTGGGCCCACCACCGGATGCTCCCGATGCCGGGCCATGGCCGCTTCCAACGCCCCGTACACGAAATAAAAATTCGCCACCAGTTTGCGATAGGACTCTTTTTCCACCACACCCTTGAGAAAACACCGGACAAAGCCGACGTTTTCCGCCATGGTGTGGGCCTTTTTGGTGCCTTCCCGCAGGGCCAACGCCAATTGACTACTCATAATGCCAACATCCGTTTATGATGTGAACAAGGACCACCACGTGTGTTGCGGTTTCCCCCTTAACCAACCATAAAGCGTGTGTTCCCGAGTTGCTATTACAAATCGTTAAGTTGCCGCGGATGGGGACACGAACGATTCTCCAGTGCGGTCACCCGCTGCTGCACCAGCCCGCTCAACCAGTAATGGACGTGGGCGTCCCCGAAGTCCAGACCCTGGCCCAGGAGCTGGTGCAAATTTGTCAGGAGGCCAAGGGCGTCGGGTTGGCGGCCCCCCAGGTGGGCGTGCCCTGGCAAATCATGGTTGTCGCGTCGCGTCCAAATCCCCGCTACCCCCATGCGCCTCAGATGGAGCCGCTTGTCATGCTCAACCCTGAAATTGTGGCGATGGGCGGTGAACCGGTGTGGGATTGGGAAGGGTGCCTGAGCGTCCCGAATCAACGGGGGCTGGTGGCGCGGGCGCCTTGGATACAGGTGCGGTATGTCAACGTCCAAGGCGAGACGGTCACCCAGGAATTCACCGACTTCGTGGCCCGCATTGTTCAGCATGAGTACGACCATCTGCAGGGGCGCTTGTTCCTAGACCGCCAGCCGCAGCAGCTCTTGAGCGAAGCAGCCTATCAAGCCCAAGTTCTGAACGCCTGATCCCAAAAAATTTCTGTGGTTTTGCCCCCCACTCCCACCACCTATGCGATAGTAGCTGGCATCCGATGGGTACAACGCCAATGGACCACCATGGTTTCTCCCTTTGTTTCGGCGGTGTTTGTCTTTGTCCTGGCGGCGTTTGCTGGGTTTGAGGTCATCAACAAGGTTCCCCCGACGCTGCATACCCCCTTGATGTCGGGGTCGAATGCGATTTCCGGAATTGCAGTGGTAGGGGCTATCCTGCTGGCGGGTCATGCGGAGGATGGGTTGAGCGCCGCTCTGGGCATCCTAGCCGTTGCCCTGGCGACCGTGAATGTGGTGGGGGGGTTCCTTGTGACGGACCGGATGTTGCAGATGTTCAAGAAATAGAGCGAGAGCGAAGATGGACCTGCGTGCGGTGCTGCCGACAGGCATTGAATTGACCTACCTGTTGGCCGTTTCCCTGTTCATTGTGGGGATTAAGCGGTTGAGTTCACCAGCAACGGCCCGCTTGGGCAATCGCTGGGCGGCTTTGGGAATGCTGCTGGCGGTGGTGGCCACGTTGTTCCAGCAGGGGGTTGTCCACTACGGCCACATCCTGGTGGGATTGCTGGTTGGGTCGCTCGTGGGCACGTGGCTAGCCTACCGCGTGGAAATGACTGCTATGCCCCAGATGGTGGGGTTACTGAACGGGTTGGGCGGCGGCGCATCGGTGTTGATTGCCGCTGGTGAGTTCTGGCGCAGTGTGCTGTCTGAAACGGCCCTGGACAAGCCCGCCCTGGTCTCCACCGTGCTAGGGGTTTTGATCGGCGCTGTGACGTTTACTGGGAGCCTAGTCGCCTTTGCCAAGTTGCAGGGATGGATGACGGGTCAGCCGGTGGTGTTGCCAGGTCAACGCTGGCTCACGGCGGGTCTGGTGACGGGGATGCTGGCGGCTGGGGTTGTGCTGTGGGTTACGCCGCTGCATCTGGGGGCCTTTAGCGCGCTCCTATCTTTGGCGTCGGTGCTAGGGGTGCTGTTCGTCCTGCCGGTGGGGGGCGCCGACATGCCAGTGGTGATTTCCCTGTTGAATGCGTTTTCGGGTCTGGCAGCGGCGGCAACCGGGTTTATCGTACTCAATGACGCGCTGGTGGTTTCGGGAGCGCTGGTGGGCGCCTCTGGCCTGATTCTGACTCAAATCATGTGCAAAGCCATGAACCGCCCTCTGGCCAATGTCCTGTTCGGCGCGTTGACGGCTCCTCAGGCCCAAGGGTCCCTGGCGGGGGCGGCGGTCAAGGGCACTATCCGGCGCACGGATGAGGAGGAAACCGCGATGATGCTGGCCTACGCCCGTTCGGTGGTGATTGTGCCAGGCTATGGCATGGCGGTGGCCCAAGCCCAACACGTCCTGCGGGAATTGGCCGATGCCCTGGAACGGCGGGGGGTGGCGGTGAAATACGCGATTCATCCGGTGGCGGGCCGGATGCCAGGGCACATGAACGTCCTGCTAGCCGAGGCCAACGTCCCCTACACCCAGCTCTACGACATGGAGGCAATCAACCCCGAATTTGAACACACGGACGTAGTGCTGGTGGTGGGCGCCAACGACGTGGTGAATCCGGCGGCCCGCCATGACAAAAACAGCCCCATTTACGGGATGCCGATTCTAGAGGTGGATAAGGCGCGTCGGACGGTGGTGATCAAGCGCAGCATGAATCCTGGGTATTCTGGGATCGAAAACGAGTTGTTCTACAAAGACCGCACGGCCATGCTATTCGGGAATGCGCGGGAAGTGTTGACTCGCCTACTGGATGAGGTCAAGCAGTTGGCCTAGTCCCGCCAGGCCCCGTTGCCTCCGGAAAGCGCCCTACTGCACAATGGGCATGGGTATCTCCACCGACTGATGCGTCTCTCGCCCCCCGTTACTGCCAATCCGGCTCGTCATCCCCAGCACCTGGCGGAAGTCATTGCCACCAGCACGACAGAGTTTTGCGCCCAGTGTCTTGCGCCGCCAGTGTTGGACTTTCCGGCCATGCCCCCGTTTGGGTGCTGGGTGCGAGCGGCGGACAACGAAACCCAAAACCAGATCTACGCCGTCGTCTATCACGTCAGCGCCAGCCCCATTGACCAGGTCCACCGCACCCGCGCTTTGGGGTTATCCCTGGAGGAACTGCGGGAACAGCAGCCCCAGATTTTTGCCATGCTGAAGACGGAGTTTCGCGCGGTGATCGTAGGCTTCCAACCGCCAGGGCGGCGCGTGTACTACCAGTACCTGCCCCCGCGTCCGCCTCAGATCCACCAAGCGGTCTATCTGTGCGACCCTGAAGACATCATTGCTTTTAGCGAGCAACTTGACTTTTTGCGCACCCTGATGCAACTGAGTGGCGCGCCAGTGGACAACCTGGTGGGGGCGGTCCTGCGTCACATCTATCACATTCGCGGAGCCGACAGCCAGTGGTTGATCCAGGCGGGTCGCAAGCTCAGTCTCCTGCTCAAGGACGACTACGACCGACTGCGGGCCATCCTAGACCAGTGCGCCTACCAGGAGCATTGGGCCTAAGCCAAGCCCCAAACGTTATCCTAGGGACAGGACACCAGGGCGGCGATGCGGCTGTTGTTGATGACGGGCAAAGGGGGCGTGGGTAAAACGTCGGTCGCAGCGGCGACCGGTTTGCGCTGCGCGGAACTGGGCTACCGGACTTTGGTGCTGAGCACCGACCCTGCCCATTCCCTGGCCGACAGTCTAGACCAGCCTTTGGACCACGAACCCCGCCAAATTTGCCCGAACCTGTGGGGTGCAGAACTGGACGCGCTGCAGGAACTGGAACTGAACTGGGGCGCGGTCAAACGCTACGTCACGGAGGTGTTGCAGGCGCGGGGTCTCGACGGGGTGCAGGCGGAGGAACTGGCCGTTCTCCCTGGCATGGACGAGATTTTTGCCCTGGTGCGGGTGAAACGCCACTACGACGAGGGCGTCTATGATGTGCTGATTATTGATTCGGCCCCCACCGGTACGGCGCTGCGGCTGCTGAGCATTCCCGAGGTGGCCGGGTGGTACATGCGGCGCTTCTACAAGCCCCTGCAGGGGATGGCCAAGGTACTCACCCCTGTGTTTGAACCGATTTTTAAGCGGGTGATGGGGTTTTCTCTGCCCGACCAGAAGGTGATGGACGCCCCCTACGAGTTCTACGAGCAGATTGAGCAGTTGGAGCGGGTTCTCACCGACAACACCGTCACTTCGGTGCGCCTGGTAACCAACCCCGAAAAGATGGTGATCAAGGAATCCCTGCGGGCGCACGCTTACCTGAGCCTGTACAACGTGGCGACGGATTTAGTGGTGATCAACCGCGTGTTGCCCTCGACTGTCCAAGACCCCTTTTTCCAAACATGGCTGGCCAGTCAAGCTCGGTACCGCCAGGAAATTCGCGACAGTTTTCATCCCCTGCCCGTCAAGGAGGTGCCCCTGTATCCCGAGGAACTCTGCGGGCTGGCGGCCCTAGAGCGCCTGAAAAACACCCTCTATCCCGACGACGAAGACCCTACCCAAATCTACTACCAGGAACAGACGATACGGGTGAGCGAAACGCCCCAGGGCTACTGGCTGGAACTCTACCTGCCAGGCGTGCCCAAAGCGCAAATTCAATTGACGAAAACCGGGGATGAATTGAACATCCGCATCGGCAATCACCGCCGCAACCTGGTACTGCCCCAGGCGCTGGCCGGTCTGCAACCCCGCAAGGCCAGTTTGGAAAATGATTATCTGAAGATTGAATTTCCGACGGCGGAGGGGGTGACGGTGTGAATATCCCGCAGGTTCCCCTGGGCAAAAGCGACGTGAAAATTACCCCGCTTATTATCGGCACCTGGCAAGCGGGGAAACGGGGTTGGGTGGGGATTGACGACCGGGAAATCGTTGCGGCGATTCAAACGGCCCTGGAGCGGGGCATTACCACCATCGACACCGCGGAAATTTACGGAGACGGCTACAGCGAGGAACTGGTGGGCCAGGCAATCAAACCTTACCGTGACCAGGCGGTGATTGCCACCAAGGTGTTCGCTAACCACTTGGCCTACGACCAGGTGTTGCAGGCTTGTGACAACTCCCGCAAGCGTCTGGGGGTGGACGTAATCGATCTCTACCAAATTCACTGGCCGAGTGGGTCCTGGAAAAGTCCGGTGGTGCCCATCGCAGAGACCATGCGCGCCCTTGTGAAACTGAAGGACGAGGGCAAAATCCGGGCAATTGGAGTGTCAAATTTTTCGCTGGCGCAGCTCCAGGAAGCCCAACAGTACGGCCCGATTGACAGCGTGCAACCACCTTACTCCCTGTTTTGGCGGGTCATCGAGAAGGAACTTTTGCCCTACTGCGTCAAACAGGGGCTGACGGTGCTGGCCTACTCGCCTTTAGCCCAGGGATTGCTCACCGGCAAGTTCACCCGGAATCACCAATTTCCCCCCGACGACGTGCGGGCCAAAAACCGCCTGTTTCAAGGGGAATTGTACCAGCGGGCGCAGGCGGCCCTCGAACGGTTGCGGCCCATTGCCGAGTCCTACCACATTTCCCTGGGAAATCTGGCGCTGGCCTGGGTCCTGCACCAGCCCCAGACCTGTGCGATTGTGGGGGTGCGCAACCGGGAACAGGTGCTGGGGAACCTGGGTGCCTTGCACGTGCGCCTGCGACCAGAAACCCTCGCCGAATTGGATGAAATCAGCCGCCCGGTTAATGAACTGATTCCACCGGGGGCCATCCTGTGGAATTTCTAGCGGGAGGCGCGATGGTTCCCTTGGGTTCGCACCGTCAACGGCAACTGCACCGGCTGCTCCAGCGGCTGGGCGTGGACCCCCAGGGTCTCCAGTGGGATTGGCTGGACCAGGCCCTGACCCACCCTAGCTTTGACCTGCACCGGAACTACGAAGCCCTGGAGTTCGTCGGAGACGGGGTGTTGCGGTTGCTGGCGGCAGATTTTCTGTGGCAGCATTACCCTGGCCAGCCGGTGGGGGAATACACGGCCCTGCGCTCAGTGCTGGTGAGTAACCGCCTGTTGCGGCGTATTGCCGAACACTACGGCCTGGCGGAGGTGGTGCTGGTGGGTCGCGGGTTGGAACCGTCGGGGCTATGGCTGGCGGACGTCCTAGAGGCGGTGGCCGGCGCGATTTACTTGAGCAAGCGGGCGCTTGCCGTCTTGTACCCCGTGTTTTATCCCCACTGGCGACCGGAAGCCGAACGGGTGCGCCAAGACCCCGCCCGCTGGAACTACAAAAACGCCCTGCAGGAGTGGACCCAGGCCCATTACCACAGCTTGCCCATCTACCAGACCGAATCCCTAGCGGGGACGCCGGAGCGATTCCTGGCCCGCGTCTACGTGCAGGAGCAACTGGTGGGCGTCGGCCAGGGCAACTCCATCAAAGCGGCGCAGCAGGAAGCAGCACGGGTGGCGTGGGGTGTCTTAACCGGCGAGTCCGCCGATGGCTCACCGAATTGCAACTGAAGGCGGCCCATGTTATGTTAACGGACATAGCAGTATCTCACAGAATTTACGGAACTGAATGGCGGGTGTCAACGTCCCTCTAGGGGAGCTTGCAGGAGACTATCGAACGGCCACTTCGCCTGTCCAGCAACAGGGAGTCAAAATGCTGAAAAACCATTTTTGACCACGCCAAAATAGCACCCGATGTTCACGTCATCCCCGCAGGCGATCTCCCCCGATGCCCTATCCCAGGAGTGGCTGGTAACCGTCCTGAATAGCATTGCCGATGGCGTGATTGTCACGGACGGGCAGGGGCGGGTGACGGCAATCAATCGCGCGGCGCTGCAACTGACGGGGTTGACCACGGAACAGGCCCTGGGACGGCCCTTGCCCGAAGTGCTGTGTCTTTCCCATCCCCAGCAGGAACAGGTGTTGCCCGACTTGATGCAGCGGGTGTTGCAGCAGGGAGTGACCACGGGTTTGCCGCGCGATACGCGCTTGGTGCGCCCCGACGGGTTGGACTACCTCTCGGCGACCTTGACCCCCCTGGCGAAACCGGGCCAGGGAATGGTGGTGACCTTTCGGGAAATCAACCGGCACCGGCAGTTGGAGGACTCGCTGCGGGAGCAGGTAAAGCGGGAGCATCTGCTGGGGGAAATCGCCAGCCGGATTCACCGCTCGCTGGAACTGGAAACCATCCTGCAGACGGCAGTGACGGAAATTCGCCTGTGCCTGCAAGCAGAACGGGTCTGGGTCTGCCGGCTCGGGTCCGAGGGGTGGATGGAGGTGGCGCACGAAGCCACAGCCCCGAGTAGTCGTTCCTTGTTGGGCCGGCGCTGGCAGTTGACCCAGGAGGAGGTGGCGTCACGCCTGTACCGTGGGGAATCGGTGGTCTTGGCGGACCTGGAGACGACGCCTTGGCAGACCCCCTGGCTCACGGACTGGCGAGCCCTTGGCCTCAAATCGGCGCTGCTGACCCCGATCCGCCAGGGAGACCGACTGTGGGGAATTCTGGTGGCCGCCGACGGCTTGCGAGGACGCGCTTGGACCACCGCCGAACGGCAACTGGTGGAGCGCTTGGCGGTGCAGTTGGGGATTGGCATTGAGCAGGCCCAGTTGGTGCAGCAGCTACGCACCCTCAACAGCACGCTGGAGATGCAGGTGGCGGAACGGACGCGGGAGTTGCGCCAGGCGTTGGACGCCGCCCAGGTGCTCTACACTGTGACCGAGCAGGTGCGCCGGAGTCTGGATGAAGGCCAGATTTTTCGCACGGCCCTGGACTGCTTGGGGAAAACCCTGGAGGCCGATTACTGCTGGGCCGCCCTGTACGACGAGGCGCAAATGCAGGCGGTGATTGCCTACGAGTACCTGGCCCAGCCCCATGCGCCTTCAACCATCGGCACCCAGATTCCCCTGCGCCACTACCGCGAACTCTACGACCGGTTGCTAGATGGGGAGGTGTGGCGCTACCCGCCGGTGGAGTTGTTGCCGCCGGTCTATGCCCAGTTCCGGGTCAGCGGCGGCCATATGGTCATTGCACCCCTGATGGATGACCAGGGGGTGATCGGCGAACTGGGGGTGGCCTTGACCCGACCTCAGGCGGGCGTTTCGTTGGACTTGGTGCCCCACGTGGCCAACCAGTGCGCGATTGCCAGCCGCCAGGCGCGGTTGTATCAGCAGTCCCAGGCCCAGGTGGTGGAACTGGAACGGCTGCACCGGCTCAAGGACGACTTTCTGAGCACCGTTTCCCACGAGTTGCGCACCCCCCTGTCCAACATGAAGCTGGCGTTGAAGATGCTCGGGTTGTCCCTGCGCAAGGGGGGCTACACGTCAGCCAAAGCCGCCAAAATGCTGCAATACCTAGAGATTCTGGAGCGGGAGTACGAGCGGGAGGCCCAGCTCATCCAGGACTTGCTGCAGCTACGACAACTGGACAGCACCCAGCCTGCCTTGCCCCAGGTCACTTTGGATTTGCACCAGTGGATACCGGGGCTACTCAACCGGTTTCAACCCCAAGCCGAACAAAAGGCCCTGGCCTTGACCTGCACCTTAGACCCGCAATTACGCCAGATCAGCGTGCATCTGTTTAGCCTAGAGCGGGTGGTGGTGGAACTTCTGACCAACGCCCTGAAGTACACCCCCGCCGGCAACACGATTCATCTCAGCACCCGCAAGCTGGGGGATTTTTGGCAACTGGAGGTAACTAACACCGGCGTGGAGATTCCCCCGTCGGAGCTGGGGTTGATTTTTGAACGGTTTTACCGCGTGCCCCGCAGCGACCCCTGGCAACAAGGTGGGATGGGCCTGGGCCTGGCGCTGGTGCAGCGGCTGGTGACCCATCTGGGGGGCACGATCACCGCCGATAGCGGTCGCGGGCAAACCCAATTTCGGGTGATTTTGCCCCTGTCTGCGCAGACCCCCCGCGAAAATGCTAAAATGACGGACTAAGATATAGTCAAATGATGGATATAGACCTGCTTGCCGGCAGCCACCCTATGTCTCAGCCGACCCAGCCCAATTCCCTGACCCCCCTGCAGGCCCAGCAGCCGCGACTAGTGCATGTGCGCACAGGTACGGTGGTGCCCATTCCCCAGCATCGGAACGTCCTGTTGGTGGGCAAACCTAATGACTATCTCCCGCCGGACATTGACGTGGCTGGTTTTCCCGATGCCGATATCGTCTCGCGCATCCATGCCCGCCTGATTCTGGAGAACAACCAGGTGGCGATTGAGGATATGGGCAGCACCAACGGCACCTACGTCAACGGCCAGCGGTTGCGGGTGGGACAACGATACACCTTGCGGGCTGGCGACTGGATTGCGCTGGGGAAGGAGGACAAGGTCACTTTCTTGTTGCAGCAGGACTGACGCTATGGAAACTGCCCCATCCATGCCGAACGATGCCTTGGCGACCCAGGCGCCGCCCCGGTTAGTGAATTTGGAGGTCGCTGGACTTACGGATGTCGGCTGTCAGCGGGAGTATAACCAGGACTATTTCTATGCCCATACGGTGATCCAGCGCCGGCTCAGCCCCCAAGGGGAAGTGGTACAGGGCAAGGGACTATACATTCTTTGCGACGGCATGGGCGGTCATGCAGGTGGGGATGAGGCGAGCCAGTTGGCTACCCATAAGTTGGCCACGTATTTGTTGGAGCATTGGAGCGAAGGGGAATTGCCGGGACCGGATGTGATCCATGCCGGCGTCGGGGTTGCCAATCAAGCGATTTACTTACGCAATGAAGAAGAGTACCGCCGGGGCAAGGGCCGGATGGGGACAACGCTGGTGGCGGCACTGGTACAGGATAACCAAGTGGCGATAACCCATGTGGGGGACAGCCGGGCGTACCGGATCACGCAGTCGGAGGGGCTGAAGCAGCTCACGCTCGACCACGAAGTGGGGCAATGGGAAATCCAACGGGGCACGGACCCAGCGATTGCCTACAGCCGTCCTGACGCCTATCAATTGACCCAGGCGCTCGGACCTCGTCACGAGCAGACCCTGGAGGTGGACGTAGACTATTTCACCATTACAGAGGACACGGTGTTGCTGCTGTGTTCGGACGGGTTATCGGATAACGGGCTGGTGGAAAACCACTGGCAGCAGTACCTCAAACCGTTGCTGTTGCCCCAGGCGGGCCTGATTCATCTCCAGGCGGCCACGCGCCAGTTGATTGACCTGGCCAACGAACTCAATGGCCACGACAACATCACCGTTGTTCTGGTCAAGATACAGGTGCAGCCGCCGGCGTCGGCAGGGAAAGGATGACCACTACTTCTCCAGTCCTGGTAATTCACGTCAGCGAACTGGAGGCGCAAGGGATTTCCTACCATCAAGGCGCATACTTCACGTTTCAAGCTCACCGGCTGCGGAAAGGTCAATCCTTTGGGGGCCATTTGCGGGACGAGGCCATCGCGCTAGCGACCCAGTACCAGTCAGAGGGGCGGTTTTGCATCCTGGTGGAAGAAGAGGGGATGTTGACCCTGTGTCGGGAAGACCCGCCGGCAAGCACCGATACCAACGCGAAACCCCTGTTGACGGTTCCCCCCTGCCCAGTGCCGGCGTTAACCCCACCCTACCAGCACCTATCGCCGCCCGACCGGACGTTAGCTGAATTGCTGGCCCAGGTGCGGCAGCATTTTGCGCGTCGCACGGTATCGGTTGCCGGTTTGACGTGGCGCTACTGGGTAGGCGGTGCGGGCGCTCAGGCCATCCTGTTTCTCCCTGGAACTGTGCATTGGGGCGAGATGTGGTTTGCCTATCTGCACGCCTGGCAGGGGGATTTTCGGGTCCTGGCGCCCACCTATCCGGCGGCGACGCGGGTGGAACAACTGGTGGAGGGACTGCGCCAGCTCCTGAAACAGGAGCAACTCCAGCAGGTGCATCTGGTGGGGCATTCGCTGGGGGGCCTGATCGCGCTGGCGTTCCTGCGGCAATATCCGGTGCTGGTGGATAAACTGGTGCTTTCCCATACGGGTGTGGGCGCGCCCGGCTCAGACCGCGTGAAACAAGCCCGCCAAGCCGAACGGCACCTGCAAGGGATGTCAGCAACTGAGATTGCGCAGCAGATTTATGCACGGATTGCCCAGAAACACTTGACCGCCATACCAAACCAGGAATTTTGGCGAGCCTACTTCCGGGAAGTGTTGCAAGGGACGAGCAAGACGGAATTCATCCATCTCAACTGCCGGGTGGTGGCGGACTTTTTCCAGCATTACCGGTTGCGGAGCCAAGACCTCAACGACCCCAAGCGCCCGGTTTTGCTCGTCGAGGCGGACAACGACACCACCTTTACCCCCGCTGAGCAGGCCGCCTTGAAGGCGCTGTTTCCCCAGGCGCAAACCTTGACCTGTCACGGCACCGGTCACTATAGCGTGGTGGTGGCGGCTGAGCAGGTGATGCCCCGCCTGGTTCAGTTCTGGCGAGCGTAGGGGTCATGCCCCGTTTTGTTTACAATAAAGGCATTGTGGAGATAACGGGGTGGTCAGCAACGATGCAGGTGTACGTCCTGATCTACAATCCGGGTACCGACAACGAGGGGATTCACAGCCTGAAATTGCAAGGCGAAGACACGATTTTAATGTTTGAAGACCGGGACGACGCTGTGCGGTTTGCTGACTATTTGGAAGCCCAGGATTTTCCGGTACCGACGGTCGAAGCGATTGACCCTGAAGAAATTCGCCAGTTTTGCGAAGAACACGGGTTTCACTACCAACTGGTGCCCGCCGGAACCTTGCTTTTGCCCCCCGAGCGGAATGTCGAGCGCACGGACTGGCAACCCACACCTGCTGACGATGGGTTGGACGAAATTCGCCGTCGCCTGGAACGCTTGCTGTAGGCCATGACCCATCGCCCGGGGGAGGAACTGCGCCAGCAACGCCTGGAAAAAGCTCACCAGTGGCGACAGGTCGGCGTTAATCCCTATCCCTACCGCTACGAACGCACCCACCACACAGTCGAACTGCAAAAGCAATACCACGACCTAGCGCCCGGGGGAGAAGTAGCAACGACCGTTCGTGTGGCTGGTCGGATCATGGCGCGACGGGTGTTTGGGAAACTTGCCTTTTTTACCCTGCGGGATGAACACGGCACGATTCAGTTGTATTTGGAAAAACAGCGCATCCAAGCCGGGATGGGAGAGGCGGCGTTTGAGCAACTCAAGCAATGGACCGATGTGGGGGATTTTCTCGGCGCAGAAGGCACAATCAAACGCACGGAAAAAGGCGAGTTATCGGTCTATGTCCAGCGCTATGAACTGCTCACCAAATCCCTGTTGCCGTTGCCGGATAAGTGGCATGGGTTGACGGATGTGGAAAAACGCTATCGCCAGCGCTACGTGGATTTGATTGTCAATCCCGACGTTCGTGACATTTTCCGCAAGCGAGCGAAATTGGTGCAATTGACGCGCCGGTACTTGGATGAACGGGGTTTTTTGGAAATGGAAACGCCCGTGTTGCAACCCCAAGCCGGTGGCGCTGAAGCCCGCCCGTTTATTACCCATCACAACGCGCTGGATATGGACTTGTACTTGCGCATTGCCACGGAGTTGCACCTGAAACGGCTGGTGGTGGGGGGATTTGAAAAGGTGTACGAACTGGGGCGCATCTTTCGCAATGAAGGAGTGTCCACACGCCATAACCCCGAATTCACGTCCATCGAGGTCTATCAAGCCTACGCCGACTACACCGACATGATGCAATTAACCGAAGATTTGATCACGACGGTCACGCAGGAGTTGCTGGGCACGTTGCAGTTGACCTACCAAGGGCAAGCGATTGATTTGACGCCGCCCTGGCGCCGGGTGACGATGGTGGATTTAGTGCGAGACAAAACGGGCTGGGATTTCTACAAGTTTGACACGCTAGAGCAGGGGCAAAAAGCGGCGCAGCAATGTGGGTTAATCAACGCCGATGAACATGACAGTTTGGGGCGCTTGTTGAATGCCTTGTTTGAAGAGTTTTGCGAGGTGGATTTGGTGCAGCCCACGTTTGTGCTGGATTTTCCGGTGGAGGTTTCTCCCCTGGCGAAAAAACACCGCACCCAACCGGGATTGGTTGAGCGCTTTGAGTTGTTTATTGCGGGACGAGAGTTAGCTAATAGCTTTTCAGAATTGACCGACCCCATTGACCAGCGCGAGCGATTTGAACAGCAGGCTGCCCGTAGAGCTGCTGGCGACCTGGAAGCGCACGGGGTCGATGAAGATTTCTTGACCGCGCTGGAGTATGGGATGCCGCCAACGGGGGGCATGGGCCTGGGCATTGACCGCTGGGTGATGCTGGTGACGGATGCGGCTAGTATTCGCGAGGTGATTCCCTTCCCGCTGCTCAAGCCGGAGCATGGGTAAACGCTGGGGTTACTGGTCCCTGTGGGGTGCGCTCTGGGGCGTTAGTTTAGGCTTGCGGTTTTGGGGCTTGGGACGCTTCGACGAGTTCGTCTTTGATGAAGTCTATTTCGCCAAGTTCGCCCACAACTATTTGCAGAACATTCCCTTTTTCGACGGGCACCCGCCCCTAGGGAAATACCTGATTGCGCTGGGGATTTATATCGCCGGGGGCTTTCACGCCTGGGGGTATCGCTGGGTCAATGCGCTGGTGGGTTCTGCGCTTCCCTTGCTGACCGGATTGCTGGTCTATGAACTGAGTCGGCAGCGATGGTTGGCGTTGGTCGCCGGTTATCTGGTGGCAACGGATGGACTGTTGCTGGTGGAATCCCGCTACGCCCTGATCAATGTGCATTTGATGGCGCTAGGGCTATTGGGGCAATGGCTGGTGTTGCGCCGGCAGGTCTGGGCGGGGGTGTTTCTGGGCGCGAGTGCCGCAGTGAAATGGAATGGCCTAGCCTACTGGTTTGGGGGTCTCCTAGCTGCCATGAAATTGCGCTGGCGTTGGGTTCCCCTGGTGCTAGGGCTGTTCCTGCTTCCCCTGGCAACGTATCTGCTCACTTGGTGGCCCCACCTGCGGCAAAATCCAGAGCGAGATTTGCTGGCCCTGCATCGCGACATGCTCAGCGCCCATACCCGCATTGGCTCCGGGCCAGACGTGCATCCCTACTGTTCAGCGTGGTGGTCATGGCCTTTGATGCTGCGCCCGCTGAGTTACTACTACCAGAGCCACGACGGCTGGGTCACCCATGTCCAGGCGATGGGCAACCCCGTGCTCTGGTGGCTGGTTTTGGCAGCGGTGCTTTTTTCCCTGCCCCAGCTCCGGCGGCGGGATTGCCCCTGGACGCTGCAATTCGCCCTGGGGAACTACCTGCTCCAGTGGCTGCCCTGGGCGCTCATCCGGCGGTGCGTTTTTCTCTATCACTACCTGCCGGCGCTGGTGTTTGGGTGTGTGGTGTTGGCGTGGGGGCTGGTCACCCTTTGGCAACGAGGTTACCAGCGAGTCGCGGGGGCCTTGCTCGCTTTACCAGCTATCGCCCTGGCGTTTTGGTTGCCCGTGTACCTAGGGTTGCCCTTGACCCCCACTGCCTGGCGCTGGCGCTTTTGGTTGCCCAGTTGGATTTAGCCCTAGACAACCGCCAATTGCCGCTGGAACAACTGGGCGAGTTTGCGGGGTTGCCGGTGGCGCCAGTGACCCTTGCCATAGACATAGCCCGCCAGCAACGGGAACGCCAGCGTTGCTTCCGCAAACACCATCTGCTCGGTGCTCATATCCACCTTGCCCCAGGAATGGGCTTCCCGCAGCGTGGAACCCGACAGCGCCCCATCCCGCTCATCCGCCACCGTAATCTGGATGGCATAGCGGTGCATCGCCGTTTCAAACCCCAGCAGTTCCGCCGCCACCACCGTATCCTGGGCAAAGTTTTTGGGCACGCCGCCCCCAATCATCACCAAACCCGTCGCTGGGCTGGCCAGTTTGCACTGGGTGAGTTCCCGGAAATCCCGCACCGAGTCAATCGTCACGTGCCGGTCGGGGGAGTACCACTGGTGATAGACCAGGCCAAACCCCGCCGAGCAGTCGCTAAACGCCGGCACAAAGATGGGCACCTGGTGCCGATAGGCCGCCAGCACCACCGACGGTTCCGTCACCCCCCGTCGTTCTAGGTACAACCCCATCTGCTCAATAAACTCCCGCGACGAGTAGGGGCGCGGCTCCAGACCATCGGCAATTTCGGCGATCACGTGGTCGCACACCCGCAACTCCCGCTCATCAATGTAGGTGTCGTAGATGCGGTCAATCTGGTGCTGGCGCAGCAGTTCATCATCCGCCAGCGGGTCGCCCACGTAATGCCGGAACCCCAGCGCTTCAAAGAAATCCTGGTCCACGATGTTGGCGCCGGTGGAAACAATCACATCCACCATGTGGTGGGTAATCAAATCCACCACCACCTGCTTGAGTCCGGCGCTAAACAGCGACCCCGCCAAACACAGGATGATGGTGCAGTCCGGGTCCTGGAGCATCCGGTCGTAAATTTGGGCAGCCCGTCCCAAGTTGCGCGCCTGAAACGCCATCTGCGCCATCGCCTCGACCAGACCCACCACGTCAAATTGTTTAATGTCGATCGCCTCGACCGTCTTTTGCAACAACTCCCGACGTTCCATTTCTCTGCCTCCTAGTCCCAAAGCAAAAATTTCCAGTGCCACGACTGTCGCTTCACCTTCCACAGGGAAGGTCAGCGGGGACTAGGCGCTTCACAACGGTCATGCCAAAACAGGCCAGGGTCCGATTCCCGCCGCTTCTCCAACTGCGTTTCCAGGTACCACAACCCGGCAACTCGCCACGCAACTGGCATTTGTGCAACACTAGGCACGGATATTCCATTTATAAACTATAGCACCCTCATCGCAAAACGCAATCCCTGATCCCCAGGGGGAAAATTCGGTGTTGTGAGGGGTTGCACCTTCTGTTACAATCGTCGCAACAGTAATTTTCACGACAAGATATGTCCAATCGTTCAGAGCCAATCGTCGTCATTGGGGTGGCAGGAGACTCCGGCTGTGGGAAATCCACCTTTTTGCGCCGGCTGACGGACTTGTTTGGGGCCGACTTGATGACCGTCATCTGTCTGGATGATTACCACAGCATGGACCGCAAGCAGCGCAAGATTGCGGGCGTGACGGCCCTCAACCCGAAAGCGAACAACTTTGACTTAATGTACGAGCAGATCAAAGCGCTCAAAGAGGGCAAGCCCATCGAAAAGCCCATCTATAACCACGTGACCGGTACGATTGACCCGCCGGAAACGGTTTATCCCCGTCCCATTGTCGTGATTGAGGGGTTACATCCTTTCTATGATGAACGGGTGCGGAACCTAGTGGATTTTGGCGTTTATCTCGATTTGGACGATGCGGTGAAGATCGCCTGGAAAATTCAGCGGGACATGGCCGAACGGGGGCATACCTACGAGGATGTCATCCGTTCCATTGAAGCCCGCCGTCCCGACTTTATGGCCTACATTGACCCCCAAAAACAATACGCCGATGTGGTGATTCAAATTCTCCCTACCCAATTGATTCCCAACGATACGGAACGAAAAGTTTTGCGGGTGCGGATGATCCAGCGGGAGGGGCGCCCCGGCTTTACACCGGTTTACCTGTTTGACGAAGGCTCGACCATTACCTGGATTCCCTGTGGTCGCAGGCTGACCTGTTCCTATCCGGGTATCCGCCTGTACTATGGTCCCGAGGAGTACTTTGGCCATCCGGTGTCAGTGCTAGAGGTGGACGGGCAATTTGACAAGTTGGAAGAGCTGATTTACATCGAACAACACCTCAGCAATACGTCCACCCAGTATTACGGCGAGCTGACCGAACTCCTGCGTAAGCATCCTGAATACCCTGGCTCGAACAACGGCACAGGGCTGTTCCAGGTGCTAGTGGGTCTCAAGATGCGGGCGATGTATCAGTATATCCGTTCCCAGCACAGTCCCTTGCCGGCGGCGGTCTAGTCCTCCAGGGGGATCAATTTCTCCCGGCGCGGGTCAATCAGGTGGAGCGTGAACCGGTTTTCGAACCGGACAAACAGGAAAGGGCGCTTGGCGTCGTCTGAAACCGCCACGACTTTCCCCACACCAATGGTCTGGTGCAGGCAACGGTCCCCAACTTGCCAGCGGTGGGTGTTTTTGCTTCTGGGTTTAGATGGGGGGTTTGGCGCGGGTAGCCCAAACCGGCCTCGGTCCATCTCCACCACGTGCGGGGGTAACTCCTGCAGAAACATTGAGGCCATAGCCGGTTCCCGCTGGTTGCCGTAGAGACGCCGGGAAGTGGCGTGGGTAAGGAACAGGCGCTCCTTGGCGCGGGTGATGCCCACGTAGCACAAGCGGCGCTCCTCCTCCAGGGCCGCCGGGTCGTGCAGGGCGCGGAAATTGGGAAAGAGACCCTGCTCTAACCCCACCAGGAACACCACCGGAAACTCCAGCCCTTTAGAGGCATGCAGGGTCATCAGGGTCACCCGGTCCGCCCCTTCTTGCAACTCGTCGGTGTCTGATGCCAACGATGCGCTGGCTAGAAAGCCCACCAGTGAAGGGTCGTCGTTTTCTTCGCCGTACTGGATGGCAGCGTTCACCAGCTCCTGCAGGTTCTGCAACCGTTCCAGAGCCTCGTCAGTGCCCTCCTGTTCCAGTTCCCGCCGGTAGCCCGATTCGGTCAAAATCCCCTGGATGATCTCCGGCGCCGTCTTCTGGTTCAGTTCCTGTTGCCAACGCTCAATCAGTTGCACAAAATCCTGGAGACCTTTGCGGGTGCGGCTGGGGAAGGCGGCCAGTTGGTCGGGGTCTGTCAGCACTTGCCATAGGGAACGCCCCTGAGCCATCGCTTCTTGCACCAGTTGGTCCAGCGTCACCTTGCCCAGGCCCCGTTTGGGGGTGTTGATCACCCGCAGCAGGCTTAGGTTGTCAGCAGGGTTAACCAGCAGGCGCAGGTAAGCCAAGGCGTCCTTAATTTCTTTACGCTCGTAGAACCGCACGCCCCCCACCACGCGGTAGGGCACATTGCCCCGCACCAGCACCTCTTCTAGGACGCGGGATTGGGCGTTGGTGCGATACAAAATGGCAAAACTCCGCCAGGTGTACTCAGGGTGTTGCTGGCGTAACCGGCGCAACTGGTGCAGGACATAATCGGCCTCGTCCCGCTCGTCGGTGGCTTCAAAGGTGCAGATTTTGTGGCCGGCTTCGCGGGTCGGGCGCAACACCTTGTCAATGCGTTCCTGGTTGTGGCGGATCAGGTGATTGGCCGCCTCCAGGATGTTGGCGACTGAGCGGTAGTTGTCCTCCAGCTTGACCATCGTGCGGGTGTCGTCGTCGGGAAGACGGTCGCCAAAGTCGTTTTGAAAATTCATCAGGATAGTGAAATCGGCACCCCGGAACCGGTAGATGGATTGGTCCGCGTCCCCCACCACAAAAATCGAGCGATTGTCCCACGCTACGTCCTGAATCTCAGCGCCCTGGGTAACTAGCAACCGAATGAATTCGTACTGGATGTGGTTGGTGTCCTGGTATTCATCTACGGCGATGTGGCGAAATCGCTGGTGCCAGTAGGCCAGCACCTGCTCGTTCTGACGAAATAAACGCACGGGCACCAGGAGCAAATCGTCAAAGTCCAGGCTGTTATTGCGGGCAAGTTCCTGCTGGTAACGACTGTACACTTCGGCGATGACCCGGCCTCGGTAGTTGGGCTCTTCCCGTTCATACTGGCTGGGGGTTTTCCCCTGGTTTTTCAGGCGACTGATGGTGTAGTAAACTTGGCGAGGTTCAAACCGGCGCTCGTCCAGATTCATTTCGTTCACGATTTGTTTGATCAAGCTTTGGGCGTCGTTTTCGTCCAGGATGGTGAAATTGCGGGTCCACTGGCGTCCCTGTTCGTCCCGATATTTCTCGATGTCATAGCGCAGGAGACGGGCGCACAAACTGTGGAACGTCCCCATCCACAGATAGCGGGTGAACTGCTGATAGACCTGGGAGCGCCAGTGCTGCTGGGCTGCCGGTGAAAGGCGCGTCCAATCTTCCTGCGCCCGTTGTGCCAGCCGTTGGGCCAGTAGGTCCTCCACTCGCGTTTTGATTTCCCGCGCCGCCTTGTTGGTAAAGGTGACCGCCACGATATGTTCCGGGTCCACGCGGTAGTGCTCCAGCAGGTAGGCGATGCGGTAGGTTAGGGTGCGGGTTTTACCCGAACCGGCACCGGCTACCACCAGCAGGGGGCCGCAAAAATGTTGTACAGCCCGCCGTTGGGCCGCATTTAAACCCGATAAAAGCCAATCATCCATGCCAGGGGGCACAACCGTTGGATGGTATTTTAACATTGGGACTTTCTCGGCTTGGCTGCCGATGACTCGTCTGTTGCCCTGGTTGTGCCTGGCACCGGCGCTGGGTCTTTTAGGCGTCTTTACCTTCTGGCCAATGGGGTTTCTCGTGGGTTTGAGTTTGACCCAGGGTAGTCTGACCCGCCGTGGAAGCTACTGGGTGGGGTTGGCCAATTACGCTCGCCTGCTCAGCGACCCCGATTTTGCGCAGGTGCTGGTCAATACGCTGATTTACACGGTGGGGACGGTGGTTCCAGCGGTGATATTGCCCCTGGTGCTGGCGGTGATGTTGAACCAAAACCTGCCGGGCCGGAGCCTGTGGCGCTTGCTCTACTTTTTGCCCTCTGTCATCTCCCTGGTGGCGGCGGGTTTGGCGTTTCGATGGCTGTTTCAAACCGAGGGGCCGTTGAACCAGTTGTTCCACCTGTCCATCCCCTGGCTGAGCCAACCCTGGGGGGCGCGGGTGGCGCTGATAGTGGTCAGCGTCTGGCATCAATTGGGCTTTAACCTGGTGGTGTTTTTAGCCGGTTTGCAAACGATTCCCCTGACCCAGTACGAAGCGGCGTTACTTGATGGCGCCAATGCCTGGCAACGGTTCTGGTACATCACCCTGCCCAACCTGCGGCCCACGCTGGTGCTGGTGACCGTCACAACGACCCTCTTTACCCTACGCAACTTTGAACCGGTGTACGTGATGACCGGCGGCGGCCCCTTGAACCGCACCAACATCCTGGTTTATTACATCTATGACCAGGCATTTAACCAATTTGATTTGGGCTATGCGGCGGCGGCGGCAGTGGTGCTGTTTACCGTGGTGTTGGGGTTGCTCCTTTGGCGGTTAAAGACGGTTGGCTAACGTCGGCATTGGAGATAGTAGTGCCACAGCAAGCGGGCGGCCACAGCACGCCAGGGTCGCCAGGGCGCCGTTACTTTGGACCAGTCGCGGACGCTGCATTTGGCGGGTAAGCCGTAGAGCTGTTGGACAGCCCATTCCAGCGCCAGATCGCCGGTGGGCCACACGTCAGGACGCCCCAACGCCATGAGTAGATAAATGTTGGCCGTCCAGGCGCCAATGCCGCGAATTTGGGTTAATTCCCCATAGACCTGCTGGTCATCCTTATCCTTCAGGGCCTCCAGGTTCAGACGCTGTTCCCAAATCGCTGTCGCCAAGTGACGGATATAGGTCTGTTTAGGGCGGCTGACGCCACAGCATCGCCATTGTTCAGGCGTCAAGGCCAACAGTTGCTCGGCGGTAAAGGGCTGGCAAAGCGCTTGCAACCGGTTGAAGATGGCTTGGGCGGAAGCCAAGGACACTTGTTGCTCCAGGATGATCTGAACCAGGGTTGCCAAACCGGGCGGGCGTAACCACAAAGGCGGCGTCTGCACCTGGGCATAGACTTGGGCTAGCACAGGGTCCTGTTGGGTGAGAAATTGCAGGCCCTGTACTAGGGTGGCGGGATTGATTGTCAGGCGTGGGACGCTTGCCATCGGCGCCGCTTCCAAACCGCTGATCATCGCTGATCAACGCTGGAACTTGCACTGAGTGCAAGCCTGTTGAACCTATCCAGTGATGGCTCACCAGTGCCAACTTCCTGCTTCATTGCACACGTAGCTCGTAGACCGACTTCCATCGTTCCGCCGCCAGAGGTGGCTCCACAGGCAGCCACGGTCGGGCTGACCGCGGGGGCTAGGTAGGAGTGCACTAGATTGCAAGCGGCATTGCAGTCCCTATCAACTGGACTGTCCGAACCAAACCCACAGTGGGAACAGACAAACCACTCGCTACTACCTAACCCTTTATGGATATGTCCACATCTTGAACAACGCTTGCTAGAAGGATACCAGCGGTCGGCTATCACCAACCGACTACCGTACAGCTGGCATTTGTATTCAAGTTGTCGTCTGACTTCGTACAGTCCTATGTCTGCTATGGTGCGTGCCAGCCAGCGATTCCTCAACATACCCCTCACATGCAAATCTTCGATTACGATAGTGCCGTGGTTCTTGGCTAGTCTCGAGGTTAGTTGATGGATGGCATTGGCACGTAAGCAGGCTATACGGTAGTGCACCTTAGCTATCCGTATTCTGGTCTTCTCACGATTGGCTCCTCCTTGGACTTGACGACTCAACTTTCTTTGCAACCGCCGCAACTTCTGCAACGCCCCTTTCAAGGCATGCGGATTCTCAAAGACTTCACCAGTCGAAAGCACCGCGAGCTTCCGACCCCCTAGGTCAACCCCGACAACGTCTATTTTCTTCGGCGTGGGCTGCGGTTCAACCTCGTAGTGGAACGACACAAACCACCGGCCCGCTCGCCTGCTAACGACGACGCTCTTTGGCTGAACCGCCGAGAGTGTCTCGTAGCACCGCACCCAGCCTATCTTAGGAAGTTTAATGCAGTTGCTGCTGATGCGAACCGACCCTTCAAGATAAAAGCTGTCGTCCCGGTTCTTCTTCTTGAACCGCGGGAACAACGCGGTCTCTAAGTCCCGTAGCGCCTGCTGGGGGGCGTAGCCCCAAGGGTTCTCCCGCTTAACTTCAGCAACCAGGCGCTTGTGCAGGTCGATGGCACTGGGGAGCTTTTGCTTGTGGTCGGGACGCTCCCGGTTGTGTTGAAACACTCCCTGGCAAACCTGCAGGCCCCAGTTCCAAGCGTGTCGTGCTACTCCCGCGTGCTTCGCTAGCAAAGTGCGCTGCTTGTTGTTCGGACGGAGCTCCGTCTTAAAGCCTAACAGCATATGTACCGTTTTACACCATTATCCACTTCTGTCCATCGTCTTGAACACCTAGGTCATCCCTCCAAGGCTACGGGGCAGGGATACATTTCATCTTGCCAGAATGCGCACGTCCTGAACCCCTGTTGATTACGGCTCAGTCATTATCATCTCTGGTAGTCCTGTTCTTGTCATGGATAGGCCAAGGCCAGATAATCGCTCCACTGATTAAGCCTTATTGACAATAGTCGGCAAGGGAATCGCGCTTTATGAAGCTATGCTTTGACCAGTGCTACAACGCATCATTACCTACATAGATCATTGAACTGCTTATGTCTATGCATTAACGATGGTCTTTTTCATCTTATAGCCAAGCACAGAATGCTTGACATAGGCAGCAACCGGAATCCTAGATGCTTTCGCGTTGGTTGCTTCTCAAAGGCGACAATCTAAACGTTTTCTGCTTGCTGGGTATCGGCATTGGCCTATTAGCTGTAATCCCGTTAGGAGATACGCTTGGTATCCTTTAAGAGTGTCGTCCCAGGGGCTGAGTTGGCAATCGTTTTACCTGCTGTTGACCAGGTTGTGGATAATGTGGTGATTAACTGGGTTCAATCCCGTTTGGGTTCTACTTTCATTGCCAATTGGCTCTCAGGTAGCTGGTGTCCTGGGAATCCTACTCCGTGTCAAGGATTCCTGCATGAAAGGGACAGGGCTTCATGCTGCACCTGTCCCCATGACAGGGTTATTCTCTTCAGTAGGCATCCTGCAACTCGTAAAAATCGGGCGTGATATAGTCCTTGCGCATCGGCCAGCCCACCCAGTCCTCTGGTAACAGGATGCGCTTCAAGTGCGGATGACCAACGTACTCGATGCCGTAGAGGTCGTAGGTCTCCCGCTCCTGCCAGTCTGCTGCTCGCCAAATCCAGTAGACGGACGGCACCTTCGGGTCATGGCGAGGCAAAAACACCTTGACGCAGACCTCCTCGGGCCGGTCGGCGTTGTCCGCCAGTTTCACCAGGTAGTAAAAGCTCACCAGGTCTTGCCCTGGCCCGACGTCATAGCCCCCCTGGCAACGCAGGTAGTTAAACCCGTAACCGTAGAGCGCCGTGGCAATTGGCAGGAGTACGTCCCGCTCCACCCGCAGGATTTCCACACCCTGGTGGTCGCGCCCCAAGTACTGGTGGGCAAACCCCTGCTCGGTCAACCAGCGGGAAATCGGGCCCACCTCAGTTGGAGTTATAGTTCCAGGTTCAGGATTTGCCGCCACCGCTGACCTCCACCGCTTGGGCTTGCAATGCCGGAGGAACTGGCATCCCCATCGCTTGGGCCAACTCCAAGGGGGGCGCTTGCCGCGTCGGGCTTTGCAGGTATTGACCCGTATGCACCGGCGGTACCACCTTCAACTCATGCTTAACCGTGAAGTAGCGGTGGGTCTGTTCGTACAACCGCCGTTCCCGCGCATCCTCCTGGGCAATCTTCTTGCGCAACTTGATGATGGCATCAATGATAGCCTCAGGCTTGGGCGGACAACCCGGCAGGTACACATCCACCGGAATGATCTTGTCCACGCCCCGCACGACGGTGTAGGAATCGGTGCTGAACATCCCCCCCGTAATCGTGCAGGCCCCCATGGCAATCACGTATTTGGGGTCAGGCATTTGCTCGTACAACCGCACCAACGCTGGCGCCATCTTCATCGTGATCGTGCCCGCCGTGATGATCAAATCCGCCTGCCGCGGGCTGGACCGGGGAATCAACCCAAACCGGTCGAAGTCAAACCGCGACCCAATCAGGGCGGCAAATTCAATGAAGCAACAACTCGTGCCATACAGCAAGGGCCATAGACTCGATAAGCGCGCCCAATCGTACAAGTCATTCAAAGTGGTTAGGATAACGTTATTGGCTAAGTCTTGGGTTACTTGGGGCCGGTCCACCGGATTCAGAATTTTGGCCTCCCCAAACGTCGGCGTCATGACCATTCCAAAGCTCCTTTGCGCCAGGCATAGACCAATGCAATTACCAGGATAGCAATAAAAATTAAAGCTTCAACAAATGCAAGTAATCCTAACTGGTTAAACGCCACCGCCCAGGGGTAGAGAAAAACCGTCTCAACATCAAACACTACAAACACCAGCGCAAACATGTAGTAGCGGATGTTGAACTGTATCCAAGCTTCCCCCAAGGGTTCCATCCCCGACTCGTAATTGGTGCGCCGCTCAGGACCGGTGCCCTTAGCCCGTAGCCAGGCCGATAAACCCAACGCCGCAATCGGCACGAGACTGCACACCAGCAAAAACATTAACAGATAGTCGTAGCCCTGTAGCTCAAACACGCGCAACCCCCCCCTATCCATCTTCTCCCATGATGCCATAGCCGGTCTGGGTGTGCAGAAAAATGGGATCGAGGCCGCCCCCCAGGGGTTTGGGCGGTAAAACGGGCCTGGGTTATTGCTGAAGAACAGTTATGATGAAGGTGGTCGGCCAGCGCCAGCATTCCCTTGGTCCTATGAGCTACTGCCTCAACCCCGACTGCCTTGCCCCGGACAAGAATTCGCCTGACGCCCTTAACTGCTCGGCCTGTGGGAGTTCACTCGTTCTGAAAGGTCGTTATCGCGCCATCAAGCCCATTGGTAAAGGGAGTTTTGGCCGTACTTTTCAAGCGGTGGATGAGAGTCTCCCTTCCCGCCCCCGTTGCGTCATCAAACTGTTCCAGCCTCAGGTGATCACCTCCCCAGAGCAAATGCAAAAGGCGATGGTCCTGTTTGAGCAGGAGGCGGTGCAACTGGACCGGCTGGGCAACCACCCCCAGATCCCTGACCTGCTGGCCTACTTCGTCCTGGAGGGGCGCTCCTACCTGGTGCAGGAATTTATTGACGGGCAAGACCTGGCGGAGGAACTCCTGCGGCAAGGGCCATTTGATGAGACAAAGATTCGCCAACTGCTGGCGGACTTGCTGCCGGTTCTGGACTACATCCATCGGGAGCAGGTTATCCACCGGGACATCAAACCCAAGAACATCATCCGTCGGGCGGCGGACCAAAAGCTGTTTTTGGTGGACTTTGGGGCGGTCAAGTTTGTGCGGGAGTCGGGCCTGTTCAAAACCGGTACGGCCATCGGCAGCAGTGGCTTTGCCGCGCCGGAACAGCTGATGGGCAAGGCGGTTTTCGCCAGCGACCTCTACAGCTTGGGGGCCACTTGCATCTACCTGCTCACGGGCATTTCCCCCGCCAAGTTGTTCAACATCCGCGAGAACGTCTGGCTGTGGCGCCAGGCCCTCAAACAACCCCTGAGCGAAGGCTTGATGGACTTTTTGGACAAGCTGGTGCAGCGGTTGCCGGGTCAGCGGTTTGCGTCGGCGGCCCAGGCTCTCGAGGCGTTGCAACGGCTGGAACAACCGGCCCGGTCGGTGAGCACGCTGGGACGGCTCGGCGCATTGGGAACCCCAGTCAATCCCTTGCCGGGATTAGGCCGCTTGGGCACGACCCCGCCGGTGACGCTGAAAGGGGATGGTGGCACCTCGCCACCGGGCTTGGGGACCTTTCCCCCCGGTCAACCAAGTTGTCTAGACGTGGGAACAACGCCGCCGAGTCGCTTAGGCGTTACTTCGGGTCACTTGCGCCCTCCCACTCGGATTGGCGCGCCCACGCCGCCGCCTCAGGTGACGACCGTCCAGACGGAACCGCTGTGGCCCTGCGAGCACACGTTAACGGGGCATAGCCACTGGGTCAAGGCCTTGTGCTTTAGTCCCGACAGCCGATACCTGTTCAGTTGTGGCCGCGATGGCGCGGTCCTGTGCTGGAACTTGAACAGCCCGGCCTATCCTCGGCCCCTGCAGTGGGGGGGCAACCCCGGCGGCCTGCATGCTTTAGCCCTCAGTCCCGATGGCCGGTTTTTGGCGGCAGCTGGCGAGGACCGGGTGATCAAGATTTGGCAACTGCCGGGGGATAAACCGATTCGCACGCTCGGGAATTTGTTTAACAAGCACGGGGGGACAATTGACGCCCTGGCAATTCGCCCGGATGGACTGGTTTTGGCTAGCGCTAGTGAGGACCGTACGGTGAAGCTGTGGCAGGTGGACAACGGCGCGCTTCTGACCACCCTACATGGCCACGCCAGCTATGTGCGCTCGGTGGCCTTCACCCCGGATGGGCGGTTAGTTGTCAGCGCTAGTTGGGATAACAGCGTCAAGGTTTGGTTGACGGATGGGGGTGACCCCCTGCGCAACATCATCGGGCCGTCGAGCTTCAGCGGCAGTGGCTTTAACGCTGTTGCCGTCAGTCCCAACGGGCGGGTGATTGCTGCTGGCGGCGAGGATACGGCGGTCCACCTGTGGCACCTGCACAATGGCGACCCAATTGCCACCTTGACGGGACACCGGGAGGGCGTGCGGGCGATTGCCTACAGTTCTCAAGGGCGCTACCTGGCCAGCGGCGGGTGGGAAGGGGAAATCCGCATTTGGGATGGGCAATCCTACGCCCATCTACTGACGCTGACCGGCCATGAGAAGGGGATCACCTGTTTGGCCTTTAGCCCGGACCAGCAGTGGTTAGCTAGTGGCAGTCGCGACAACACCATCAGGCTGTGGCGGGTGATGCGCTAGGGTCTTTGGGAGTAAAGGCGTCGCAGTAGCCCTCGGGCGCCACCTGGAGACCCATCAGGGGTGATTCCGGCTGGGTACAGCGTTGCCCGCGGTAGTACCGGCAATGGGCGCAGGACCGCTCCGGCGTAGGGGGCGTGGCCAAGACTTCTTTGGGCGTGAGTCCCCGCAGCACCAGCTCGTCGCCTTGCCAGCGGGCTTCCACCAGTCCTGTGGCGCTGAAGGGCAACCAGCGCGGGTCGGCCTTCAACGTCGGGGGCAGTTCAATGCGCACACCCGTGGCGGTTTCGTGGAGTTCGCCCTCGTAGCTCCCTGCCGGTTCGGTCGTCGGGCCAACCACCCAGGTCCCCACCGGCAATTCCAACCAGGCGCCCGGCGACGGCACATGCACGTGATAGCGGTTGCGCAGCTCCTCCAGCCCCGCCAGGTCCTCCAGGTAGGGAAGCAACCCGTGGATCAACACCAGATGTTGCGGGCGCAGGGTGTGAATCAGCTGCAAGGTGGCTACGCCGTCGTTGTGAGCCTGGAGCAGGTAGGTCTGGTACGGCACCTCCCGAGGCAAGGGTTCGCCCTCGGGCCACAGCACCCACCAGTCCCGGCAGTCTTCGTCAATGAAATCGGGCAAATCGCTACACAGCAGCAGGTCAAACCGGTCGGGCGGCTCGTCCACCCGCCAGCGATAACTGTGGGGATACACCCGGTCATCCCAAAACAGCCCCTGGTGACGGGCAAAATTCTGGACAGGGGCCGGTAAAAACGCCAGTAGGTCCCACAGGGCGTCACATCCACGCGCCACCACCGGGTCCACACCGATACACACGGGGCGGCCCGTCAGCAGGTAATGGGTGCGCAACACCAGTAGAATTTCCTGGGCGTCGCCAATGCCTCCCGCCACGATACACACCCGCTGGCCTCGCGACAGACCCCAAACGACCAGCTCCGCCAGGTGTTGTTCCTGCTGCTTGCGCCGGGGATATTTGCGCGTGCCCGCTGGCGCTCCCAGGATGAGCACATCGGGATGCAACCCCCGCAACTCGTCCAATCGCAGCCCTTCCGTCAAGCGCGTGTTGGCCAAAAAACAATTCCCGGCGTAGAGCAGCGAATACACCCGCTCTGGCGTTTGGTACTGCACCCACACCAGGGAGGCCCCTGGGAGATGTCCCGCCGGGAGCAATTCCACCGTCAGGTCGGGGGCCAGATGCACCGGCAACCGCCAGGGCAACCCGGTTCCCAATCCCGACAATCCCTCCTCCACCGGCCAGTTTAGGGGCAACAGGCGGTGGGTCACTTCACTGGCGTAAATCGGTAGCTCGGGAAAGCCCCGGTGCAACGCCAGCATACCCCGGGCATGGTCAGGGTGGGCATGGGAACAAACCACCCAGTCCGCTGGCGGCGTCAGGTCAAAGTAGGGGTCGAGCCGCGAGAGTCCACAGTCCAGCATCAGCCGGTACGGCCCTAGATGCGCCACTAAGCAAACACCAGCGCCCCCATGCCCTGGACTGTAAACCCGGCATCCCAGGGTCATGAACCGGCGTCAGTGGGCCGAACCGTTGCCGTGGTAGTTATCCGTATCGTAAAAGCCGTTGCGCGTGCCGAAGTACAGCGTCGCCAGGGTAAACACCATCGTCAGTCCCAGCACAACTGTTTTTACATCCATGGGCGGTCTCCAACATCCCCCTGTGATCACCATAGCGAATTCGTCCCCCCACGCTCCGGTTGCTCCAGGGAAAACTTTATGTTTCCAGCCAACCCGACCGGACAACGCCCGTGTTAAAATGGCCAGTATAGCTAGGGGTGTCCCCGTTAGGGGGCTGAGAGCATACCCTAAGAACCTGAACCGGGTCATACCGGCGGAGGGAAGCTAGCATTTCTTGAGGTGTTTATATGGCTCATTTACGTACTGCTTGGGTGGCCCCCCGCCGGGGTCAGGCCAACGTCACCCAAATGCACTATGCGCGGCGGGGGATCATCACGGAGGAGATGGAGTATGTGGCCCGGCGCGAGCAGTTACCGGTAACCCTCATCCGGGACGAAGTCGCCCGAGGACGAATGATCATCCCGGCCAACATCAATCACGAAAACCTGGAACCCATGTGCATTGGCATCGCCTCCCGGTGCAAGGTGAATGCCAATATCGGCGCATCGCCCAACTCGTCCGATATTCAAAAGGAGTTGGAAAAGCTGGCTCTGGCGGTGAAATACGGCGCCGACACGGTGATGGACCTGTCCACGGGTGGGGGCGATTTGGATGCCATTCGCACGGCCATCATTCAAAATTCGCCGGTGCCGGTGGGAACGGTGCCTGTTTACCAGGCGTTTGAGTCGGTGCATGGCAATTTGGACAAGCTCACGCCCGAAGTGTTCCTGGATGTGATTGAAAAGCAGGCCAAGCAGGGGGTGGACTACATGACCATCCACGCCGGGATTTTGATGGAACACCTGCCCCTGGTGAAAAACCGAATCACCGGGATTGTCTCGCGGGGCGGGGGGATCATGGCCCGCTGGATGTTGCACCACCACCGGCAAAACCCCCTTTACACCCACTTCCGGGACATCATCGAAATTTTCAAAAAGTACGACGTGTCCTTCAGTTTGGGGGATGGGCTGCGCCCTGGCTGCCTGCACGATGCGTCGGACGAGGCCCAACTGGCGGAGCTGAAAACCCTGGGCGAGCTGACCCGCAAGGCCTGGGAGCACGACGTGCAGGTGATGGTGGAAGGCCCGGGCCATGTGCCAATGGACCAGATTGAATTCAATGTGAAAAAACAAATGGAGGAGTGTTCCGAAGCGCCGTTCTACGTGCTGGGGCCGCTAGTGACGGACATTGCCCCGGGGTATGACCACATCGCGTCGGCGATTGGCGCGGCCTTAGCCGGGTGGTATGGGACAGCAATGCTGTGCTATGTCACGCCCAAGGAACATTTGGGACTCCCTAATGCCGAGGACGTGCGCAATGGGTTGATTGCCTACAAGATTGCGGCCCACGCCGCTGACATTGCCCGGCATCGGCCAGGGGCCAGGGACCGGGACGATGAACTCTCGCGGGCGCGGTATGCCTTTGACTGGAACCGGCAATTTGAATTGGCCCTTGACCCCGAACGGGCGCGGGAGTACCACGACGAAACCTTGCCGGACGAGATTTTCAAATCGGCCCAGTTCTGCTCCATGTGCGGCCCCAAGTTCTGTCCCATGCAGACCAAGATGGACGCCGAGCAACTCCAGGAACTGGAGAAATTCTTGGCCAAGCAGGGATAACCTTGGCGACGCGACCGCTAGGGCTCCAGGACGTCAGTTTGCTGGCGCAGTTGCTGGCTGCCTGTTTCCCACCGCCGTTGAATCCAGGTGGGTGCTGGACGTCCCTATGGGAACGTACCATTGAACACGACATCCGCCAGCGCCTGGAGCGGGACGGCGACAAAATTCTCTGGCTCGGGACGTGGCGGGAGGGGAAGCTGGTGGGAGCGGTGGAACTCAGCCAGCGCCAGTGGCGGCATAGGCAGTATATTTACCTGGCGAATCTAGCGGTAGCGCCAGCGTATCGGCGTCAGGGGATTGGGCGAGCACTCCTGCAGCTAGCGGAGCAGGCGGTACAGTCCTGGCCCCAGGAGCAGGTGTATCTCCACGTGATGGAGGACAACCAAGCGGCCCGCAATCTCTACGCCCAGTTGGGCTACCAGGTGCAGCGGTGGGAATGGACCTGGCGTACCTGGTTGGGGGGCCCTCGGCGGTTGCTGTTAGCCAAAACCGTTTGCCGGTACAATCAAGAGTGTTCTGCCGTTTGAGGGACGTCTGTGGAGGTCAGTCGCATTCCCCCCCAGCCCGCCGAAGGGCTTGTGCATTTAATCATTGAAATTCCTGGCGGGTCGCGCAACAAGTACGAGCTGGACAAGGAACTCGGTGTGATCAAGCTCGACCGGGTGTTGTACTCGTCGGTGCAGTATCCCTTTGACTACGGCTTTATCCCCAACACCTTAGGCGACGACGGCGACCCCTTGGATGGCCTGGTGATGATGGATGAACCCACGTTTCCGGGGTGCTTGGTGGTGGCGCGGCCCATTGGTATGTTGGAGATGACGGACCAGGGGCAACAGGACGAAAAACTGTTGTGCGTGCCGGCGGACGACCCCCGCTACGCCACCTACAAGTCCCTCAGCGACGTGCCCGCCCACCGGTTGGCCGAAATTGCCGAATTCTTCCGCACCTACAAGAACCTAGAGAATAAAAAGGTTGAAATCGGCGAGTGGAAAGATGTCTATGCGGTGAAACCCTTGATCAGTCGAGCGATTGCCGCATATCAACAACAACAAACGTAACGTCCCATGTGGCGCGTCTTTTTGCTCAGCAAATTGCACAACGCCCGCTTAACCGGCACCTATCCCGATTACACCGGCAGCATCGCCATTGACGCCGATTTGCTAGATAAAGCTGGAATCTTACCCTACGAGCAGGTGCAGGTGGCTAACATCAGCAATGGTCAGCGGTTGGTCACCTATGCTATCCCTGCGCCTGCTGGTTCAGGACGGGTTGAACTCAACGGGGCGGCGGCCCACTGCGGCCAGGTGGGGGACCGGTTGATCATCATGACCTACGGTTTGCTACCCCCTGAACGCTGGTCCCAGCATATCCCCCGCGTACTGCAGTTGGATGAACAGAATCGGGTGATGAGCGCCGACATTACTCCTCTTCCGTCCCTATAATAGGTAGTTGCGAATTATTTTTCCTGCATTTTTTACCATGCCCCGCACCTATCACATCGTCACCTTTGGGTGTCAAATGAACCGCGCCGACTCGGAGCGGATGGCCGGTATTCTGGATGCGTTGGGCTGGCAAGCAGTGGAAGACGAAGACCAAGCCGATTTGGTGCTGTACAACACCTGTACAATCCGCGACAACGCCGAGCAGAAGGTGTATTCCTACCTGGGGCGGCAAGTCAAACGGAAGCGCGAAAATCCCCATTTAACGTTGGTGGTGGCGGGGTGTGTGGCCCAGCAAGAAGGGGAACGGCTCTTGCGGCGGGTGCCGGAGTTGGATTTGGTGATGGGGCCGCAGTACGCCAACCGCTTGGGCGATTTACTGGAGCAAGTGGAACAGGGGCAGCAGGTGGTTGCCACCGATGAAATTGACATTATCGAAGACATTACCAAGCCCCGGCGCAGCAGTCGCGTCACCGCCTGGGTGAATGTGATCTATGGCTGCAACGAGCACTGTACCTACTGCGTGGTGCCCCTGGTGCGCGGCAAAGAGCAATCCCGGCAACCGGAGGCCATCAAAAACGAAATCATGGACTTGGCGGCGCAGGGGTATAAGGAGGTGACGCTGCTGGGGCAAAACATTGACGCCTACGGGCGGGACTTGGGGACGCGGCCAGACGGGCGGTACCGGGTGACCCTGACGGATTTGCTGTATTACATCCATGACGTGCCGGGGATTGAGCGGATTCGCTTTGTCACTAGCCATCCCCGCTACTTTACCGAGCGGTTGATCCGCGCCTGCGCCGAATTGCCCAAGGTGTGCGAGCACTTCCACATTCCATTCCAGTCAGGGGACAATGACATTCTCAAAGCCATGCAGCGGGGCTATACCCGCGAACGCTACGTGCAGATCATCGAAAAAATCCGGCATTACATTCCCGATGCCGCCATCAGCGCCGATGCCATTGTGGGATTTCCCGGGGAAACCGAGGCCCAGTTTGAACAGACGCTGCGCTTGGTAGAGGAAGTCGGTTTTGACCAGTTGAACACGGCGGCCTACTCGCCGCGACCGGGCACACCGGCGGCTACCTGGCCGAATCAAGTCCCTGATGAGGTGAAACAGGACCGGCTGCAACGGTTGAATCGTCTAGTAGCGCAGGTGGCGGCCCAGCGGTCCCAGCGCTATCTCGGTCGAGTCGAAGAGGTGCTCATCGAGGGCGTCAACCCCAAAGACCCTACCCAAGGCATGGGCCGCACCCGTACTAACCGGTTGACCTTTGTGGTGGGCGCGACGGAACCGGGTCAACTCGTGCCAGTGAAAATTACGGAAGCGCGGGCGTTTAGCTTAACCGGGGTAGCCCAGAACTAGTTCTCTATTGCCAGTCGGTCCCCCAGATGGATTCCTGCATGGGTTGCCAGCCGGCTTGATGTAGGTCTCGTTCCAGGTCACTGCCCCGCTCGACGGTGCCATAGAGATCACCCCAGGTAGGGTCTTTCCAAAAGCGCCCCTCATCCCAGACTTTTTTGTACACACGCAGTACGTCGCCCGTTTCCGGGTCGCGCAGATAAGTCTGGTCGGAAAGGGCATTACTCCAGGCGCGCGCTATTTCACTGCTGAAGGGTTCGGTTGCGTAGGTGTCACTAGAACTGGGCGAGCTGGTGTAGGTCCGGGCTTGCCGACGCTGGCTGAGGTATGCCGCAAGTTGTTGATTGATTCGACGGTTGGTACTCACGAATTCCTGATGGGCTCGGAACGCCCATTCCGGCGAGGGCTGCAGCGAGCCAAGAATTCCCCGCACCACGGGTAAAACCGCCGCCAAGTCCCCTTGGGGTACATCCAATACCTTCAGTTGGCTGTTGAGCTGGCCGTAAGCATTGCCCAGCCAGTCAAAGACCCCACCAGCTCCATAGCATTGCATTTCCACATACCGTTGCCAGCGCCCAGCCGATGCCTGCAGCGTTCCTTGCCAAGCCATCCCCTGGCCGAAGGGACCAGCGTTTAGGGGCGGTAAGGGGTGAATTTCTGGCTGCCCCAGCTGCCATGACTGCCCTGTTTCCAATTGCCATAGCTGGGCCAGCAAGGCGCCCAGTTGGGTTGGTTGTTGCAGCGGAGGTCCCCATCCATTGGGCCACGGCTGGCTGTTGCCGTTGTAGGTGATGAGGGTCATGCTCTGGCCCATCACCACCTGGGTTTGGACATCTACAAAATCAAGGCGCAGGCCGAAGTGCCGTTCCTTGACCTCCCAACGATAGCAGTACTTATGGCCCTGGCGCAGGGGGAAACCTTGGATCTGAGCGGTGATGGGCACATGCAGCATACCATAGGGCACCCCTAGGTAAGGGTCCGGCAAGAGGACGGCCTGGTAGGGCACTCGCTGGTCAGCCGGTAGAAAGCGTAACCGGGCCACAGATTGACGGGCTTCCTGCAGCCAGGACAAGGGCGTTCCCATCGGCAAGTAAAACAGGGTCAGCATCAGGGTCGTCTGGCCTCCAAACAGTTCCCCAATCAACCGGTACTGCTGGGGGAGTGGCTCCTGGGACATCACTTCAATGGGATTCAAGAAAAAGGGATAGCTCACCCCATCGGCCACCATCGTCAAACCCTGAGGCGTTGAGCGTTGGTAGAAACGAGCGCTAGGACCGCTAACGTTCTGCAACTGGGTGAGCAACTGGGATGCTGCCGCTGCCAGGCCCTGGGGAGCCTGGATGGCACCTACAGCCACCCACATATGGGCTTTGCGTAGCAGGATAAGGTTGTGATGGACCAATGTCAGCCAACCTGGCAGTAACTCAATCTCGTAGCCGTGTAGAGCATCCCGATAGACATGCATAAACGATCCCTAGCACTACCGCTGGGGTCATTATCGCCTGAAGGGAGCTGGCAGAAAAGTCAGCAGTGGCTATGGCAGAAAACATTTAAGTTGGCGTGCTTGAGCAGAAGGCAAGGCCAAAGCGTCAAGGTCCCCAGTTGTTGTTCATGCTAAACATTGTGTGCCCAGCCATAGAATTGAAAGCTCAGGGCTGGGGTGGCAACCGCCCTAGGAGTGCCTAAGCAGCGGCCAAACCAAGAAAGTTCGCAGGTACCTGAAAGGCCTTACAGATTGGATGCCTCCTTTCCTTGGCTAAGCCATGCTTGTCATATCTTGGGGTTGTAGGGCACAGCCTCGCCATGTTCCCTGACAAACTGAAGCAGTTTAGCTATGTTACCAGCACTCCATTCATTTGACTTCCCAAGCGCTTGCATGTTTCAGTCTTCAACTCACCAATACAGTAGAGGTTTGACCCAGTGGCAGGGCGGGTTGTTCACGTCTACCAAGGTCCCTTCCTCCCATTCCACGTGGCTAGGCTGGGTGGCGGTGATGCGTCGTATCCACTGGCCCGTGAGACAGGACAGGGTTTCGGCAATGTCCATGTCGGCGTACAGCCGGTTCAGGATGACGCGCATCTCCCCATCGGCCCACTCGACGACCGGCTCGCCGGTTTCGGCATTGTCCAGCAGCTTGAGGTCGCACTGAAAGATGGACTGTTCTGGAGCTACCGTTTCCAGGTCATCTTGGTAGCGCGCCCGGCGCAAAATGTCCTCGTACTGTTCCAACCGGAAGTACTTGGCGAAGTGGCTGATGCCCCGGCCTGTGGCTTGGGCTTGACCGTTTTTCCAAAGGTCGGAAAAGATGGCCCTTTTGAGGCGAGGTAACAGCACGGTGTCGAAGGTCTCTCCCATCTCAACCAGCAGGTACTTGCGGCGTCCGCCATCCCGGCGATTGAGGTCCAAAACCGCCTGGGCGGTGGTCCCAGAGCCAGCAAAAAAGTCGAGCACCAGAGCTTCGGGGTCGTCGCCGCAACCAATGGTCACGACCCGCTGGAGCAAACGCACCGGCTTCGGCGTGCCAAAGACCGCTTCCGTGCCACTGAGCATCCGTTTCAGTTCCTGTTTGGCCTCCTGGGTATGCCCGACCTCCGCATAGGTCCACAGGGTCAGGGGCGTCACACCCTGCTTAATTTCGTGCAGGAAACGTTTCAAACGAGGCACTCCGTGACCATCCCGCCCGAACCAAATGCGGTTATCGGCCAGCAATTCCTGGAACCGTTCCCGGGAGACGCGCCAGCAATAGCCCTGGGGCGGGTAAACCACCCGTCCTGTCGGTGTGGTGATGGGGTAATCGCCCGCCGGTGAATAGGTTTTCACGGCCAAGTTGTCTGACTGCCAGGGGCCTCGGGGGTCGCGGTCCGGGTTTTGGTACCGCCGGTTTTGGTCAAGGGTGCGCGGCAATAAACCGGGACGCCACTTCTCTTTATTTTTGGCAAACAGCACCAGGAAGTCGTGATTATCCGACAACCAGCGGGCATCGTTCTGGGGAGCGTACTTCTTTTGCCAGATGAGATTGTTGACGAAGTTCTCTGGACCAAAAATGGTTTCCAGCAGTTGCCGCAGGGTCGCCTGCTCGCCGTCGTCCACGCTGACGAAGATCACCCCATCGTCCCGCAGCCATTCCCGCGCCAAGCGCAAGCGATTCTCCATCATCGTCAACCAGCTACTGCGCCGGAAGCGGTCGCGGTAAATGAACTCATCGCCGCCGGTGTTGTAGGGCGGGTCAATATAGATGCACTTCACGCGCCCGCGAAACTTGGGAAGGAGTGTGTTTAGGGCCTGATAGTTCTCGCTATGAACCAGCCAGCCGTCGAGTTGCTGGTCTAGAGGGTCGAACAGCGACAGGATGGCCAGCTCCATGTCTGGGAAGTAGCGCGTGTCCAGGGGCAGATACTGGTAGCGTTCGTGCAAAAACCGGCCCCAAAGATTTTCCACCCATAGCTGCGCAGGTGTGAATCCAGCCGCCACCATGCCCAGGTCGCGCCACTCCTGACATTGAGCGGCCATGCCAGGGTGAGTTACAAGCTGTTCCAGCAGGGCAAGACCTCCCTCCTGGGCGGCGATCCGGTCGAGGGTGATCAGGTAGTGACTGTCTAGGACAAACCTAGGTTTATTCCAGAGGCGGGCCAGCTCCTCCTCAAACTGGGCGATGAAATCAATGACTTGTTCGGCTATGTCCTTGAGAACCTGGAGCTGGCGGAGACGCCGTTCGCTCCACAAGGTTCCCCGCTGCTGTTCAGGTTCAAAGAGATAGCGGTAGAGCCACTGGTGAAACTGCTCCCGTAGAAACTGGCGGGCGTCTTTGTGGATAAAGTAGTCCACGTCCTGCTGGCGCTCGAAAAGACGCAAGACCTGGCTTAGCGTTGCCTCGTCCACCTCCAGGCCGGTGTGCTGGCGGATGTCCCGTTGAATCTCCGCAATCTGTGTCCGGCGCCCCCGTCCACTGGCGGTTACCTGCAAGACCAGTGTCCCGTCCGAGCGCTGTTTCTGGAAGCGATACAGGAACGCCTGTTTCTCGTTCGCCGCAGGCCGCCAACCGGAGACATCCAGTAAAAAGCGCCAACCGTCTATCTCCACAGTCATGCTGCGCACCTGGCGTTCAGTTTTGACGTAGTAGAGCCGATGGGTTTTCCAGAACAACATCACGTCCCGGTCGCTGGTGTAAATCAGTTCATAGACCGGTTCGTGGGCAATCGCCCCCGCCTCCGTGAAATAGCGGCGAAAGAAGCTGTAAAGACGGTCAAACAGCTCCTCCCGAAATTCGGGGAAAGGGGCCAGCGCGCGGTCAATCGCCGCCTTGAGATGGGGCAAAACCCGTCTCTGGTAATAGCGAGCCTTGAGATGCATCAGATGGGCCAAACCCGACTCCCCCTCGACGGGCGCGCCGATGAACAGTTGCCCTAGCGCCTCAAAAAACTGTCGCTCCTTGGGGGTGTGAGCCGTCTGGTCCATGCCACAAAGATTTCGGTCATTCAATAGACTATACGACGATAACCAGACGCCTCGACCTGGCGACAGCTTGCCCCATTTCGTTCGCGCAAATACAGATGAATGGCTCTCACCTGGGTCACCATAGGCCAAGTAAGGTATTTGGTGTTCGGTGCTAGGGAAACCCATGCGATTTTTGGTGGTCAAGCACGTGCCGGAGGAGGGGTTGGGTCTGATTGCGCCTTGGTGTGCTGAGGCGGGGATTGCGGTTGAGGTGGTGGAACTGGGTCAAGGTGAACCGTTGCCGTCGCCGGTGGGCTACCAGGCGGTGTGGGTGATGGGCGGCCCGATGAACGTGGACCAGGAAGCAGAATACCCCTGGCTAGTTGGGGAAAAACGGTGGATTCGCCAGGTGGTGCAGGACTATCAAATTCCCTACATCGGCGTGTGTCTGGGGGCGCAGTTGTTGGCTGAAGCGTTGGGTGGTCGTGTAGGGGCGATGCCCCGGCCCGAGGTGGGGTTGACACCAGTGTACCTGACGCCCTGCGCCCAGGACCATCCCTTGCTGCGGGGATTGCCCACGCCGTTTGTGGCGCTCCACTGGCACGGGCAAGAGGTGCAAGCGTTACCCCCACAAGCGAAACGGCTCGCCTCGTCAGACCTGTGCCAGGTGCAGGCGTTCAGCGTGGGGGACTGGGCGCTCGGGTTGCAGTTTCACCTGGAGGCGGACGCGGCAACGGTGCGAGATTGGTGTCGCCTGCCGGATTATGCCGATGATTTCATCCAGGCCATGGGGGCAACAGGCGCGCAGGCGCTGGTGGCGAAAATGGATGAAGAATCCCCCCGGATGACCCAGGTGGCGCGGCAATTGTTTGCCAATATCTGCGCGATGGTGGAACGGCGCTGGCGCGCATGATTACCAAGGCATTTCGTCCAAGTTGATGGCGCGGTGAAATCGCCGGCGCAGGTCTTGGCACAGGTGGGGGTCATTGGTTTTCAGGCTGATTTCGCGGCTGGCATGGTTGCCCCCCAGCAGGGCATGACTCCCCAACAGCGCCAGGCGGTCGTCGCTGACCAGGTAGTGCTCCTGGGTGCCAATGAGTTTGAGATGAAACCGCTCAGGAAACTCCCGCTCCAGTTGTTCCAAATCTGCCAGGGCGTTGTATTTCCACGAGAAGCGGCCAGGGCCGTCCCGCCACTGGTTGCGGGCATTGCGCTTGAGTTCCTGGTTCTTGAGGTCCTGGGCATCGCCCCAGCCGATGGATACCTGCACCCCGCGGCTGAGCAAATCCCGTAGCGCCTGGATAAACCCGCGGTCAATCACCTGCTGGCTGAGCCAAGGGGAGACGATGATCAGTTCCTGGGTGGTTTGCCCGAGCGCCTGCTGGAGAACCTCCCGCACCCCAAACCGGTCGGTCACTAGCTCGTACCGGTAGTGGGGAATCTGGCGCAGGTGCTGGTTGAGGGTTTCCGCCCAGGTTTGCACGGCGTCGGCCACCTGTTGCGGCACCTGCTGGAGTTGGGTTTGGGTGTCCCGCCACTGCTGTTCCATTTGACTTTGCCGCGTGGCCAGGGTCTGGGCGTATTCCCGCAAATCCCCGTGACTGTGGTCAATTTGCACCACCAATTGGGTGATGTCGCTCAGTTGCTGCTGGAGTTGGGGCAAATCCCGGAGTTGGGTTTGGACCTGGGTTAGTTCGGTTTTCACCTGCGTCAGTTGCTCAGCCTGGGCCTGCTGCGCCTGTTCCATTTGCTGCCGGAGCTGGTCCAGGGCGGTTTGCAGGGACGCCAAAACGGTTGGGTCGGGAAGGGTGCTTTGCAGTTGGGCAAGTTCAGTCTGCAGCGTGGTTAAGGTGGCGCTCAAAGGTTCCAATTGCTGTTGCTGCTGGGTTTGTCGTCGGTGCAGGCGTTCCACAGCGGTCACGAGCGGGAGCAAGGCGGCGCGGTGCAGGTAGCCCTCGGCCTGTTGCTGGAGCGTTTGCACCTTTTGCTGGAGTTGTTGCACCAGCTCGGCCTGGCGCTCCCAGGCGGTCCACCGGCTCTGCCAGGTTTGGAGTTGCGCCAGTTCTTGAGCCAGGGTCTGGGCGAGCTGCTGTTGCTTTTGGGTTTGGGTCGCCACCTGCTCCAAGTCTTGGCGCAGTTGTTGCACCAGGGGCGCTAGTTGACTTTGACGCTGCACCTCCTGCTCCAAACGGCCCAGGTTGACTTGGACTTGTTTGGCGCTGGCGACTTCTTCGCCCAGTTGTTGCACAGCGGTCTGGAGCCGTTGGGTTGCGGTTTCCAGGGCGTCAATTTGGGCTTGCAAGGTCTGGGGCGCGGTCACTTGCTGGCTCAAGAATTGAATCTGAGCCTCCAGAGGTTGCAGGTTCACAACGGGCATTTGCCGCAGTTGCTGGACAGTGACCTGCAGTTGGGCGGTTTGCCGTTGCAGTTGCTCGAACCCCTGTTCAAGACGATGAACTCGCTGTGCTGGGGGCAACTGGGCAACCTGCTGGGCCAAGTCCTGAAGTCCGTTGCCCAGGAGCCGGTATTGCGCTTGCAGTTGTTGCAATTGCTGATAAAGGGGGTCGAGCGTGAGATGTTCAACCGGGGTCAACCGTTGATGCATTTCCCCCTGCAAACGCCCCAACGCCTGTTGCAGGTCCTGGAGCGCCTGTTGCACAGGAGCTAGGTTGACCGATTCGGGGAGCAGAGCCAATTCCTGCAACCGCCGCCGCAAAAATTTAAGGTCGGTGCCGTAGCGCTGGTGCAGGTTTTCCAGGGTTTGGAGCAGGAGCTGTTGGTGATGGGTCGCTAGCTGGGTGCGCTGGAGAAGATTGATGACCAAAGCCAAAGACAGGGGCACAACCGCCGCCAGCATTTGTTGGGAAACCGCCGCCACCACAGTGCCCACCAACGACCCCAATACCAAGGCGTATTCAGCGGTTTCCAGCCATAGGCGACGGGTCACGACGGCCTCCTATGTGACTGATCACTACTGTAATCCATCCCCTTCAGTTCGTTGGGGTCGTCCCGGTGACCTGAAACGAATCGAAAAATTGGGGTAAATCTCCTTGATGGTTCTGGGGCACAATCGCGTAAAGCCCGTAAACCCGTTGCCCCACAAAATAAAACCGCATTTGGGCAATGCCGCCGCCCTTGAGCCGTTCGGGAGGAACGCTTAGAGTGATTTCTCGCCCTGGATATGGCCCTAGCTGGATTGCGCGTTCCCGGGTCACTTGCCCCTGCACCCGCTGTTGCGCCTGCGCCTTGAGTTGCGCCCACATCAGCGGGGAGTCCACCAAACGCGCCACTGGCTGGTTATAGTCCGTCAAGATGAGCGCGTAGGACCCCTGGGGGCGGTTTACCTCCCACGCCTGAGTTTTCACGTCCCCGACAGGCGTTTCCAGTTGCCGCTCCTCATACTGGGGTTTCCCCGGCAAGCGCACCTGAAACCCATTACCCTCTACCAGTTGCCAGCGTGTCCCAAGCTGACAACCCGCAACCAACACCATGACTCCGACACCCCACCGTGCCAGCCGCATGGAATCACCTGGCGCTTAAGACTTCATCTATAGTAGGGCAATCGTCGTCGCCTTAGGCCTTGAGTAACGTCAAGAAACCAATGACAATAAAACCAGCCCCTGCAAGATAGTGCAGGAATTTAGGATGCACAACGTGGGTCAAGCTCTCGCCGAATAGAACTCCTAGACCTGATGTAAGAACCAAAGCCAACGCCGCGCCACTGAAGACTAACCATTTGCTGGCCGTTCGTTCTGCCGCAAACAACACCGTCGCCAACTGAGTTTTGTCACCCAACTCAGCAAAAAAAACCGTACTAAATACAACCAAAAATACGCGCCAGTCCATGAGAATGCATGATTAGTCATTACCTCAACCAGACTCTATTTTAGAAAAGGACAACAACGAATGCAACTAGATAGGGGTCTGCGAAGCATCATATTTTATTCATATTGAATTCATATTTTATTCATAGTTTTGATTGGGGCAAAATGCCTTGAGTTTGCAGGAAGAGCACGGAGAAGAACCCAAGGACGGGACTGGACCCTGCAACTCCTTTCATCGCAATTGCTCGTCAGGACCTGGTCAGGCAGTCTTTGGGTCTCTCGATCATTGCTTCTAGTATTTGGTAGGGTTTCGGGGTCGCGGGATGTTTCTCGTCTCAGGGCCTGCTTGTAACCCCTTTGGATGGCTTCCGGCAAGTAGGGTTTTCCTGAGGGGGTCACTCAATTTTCAAGCGCTGTTCACGGATGATGTATATCTAGCTTTTGGGGCGCAACTCCGGTTGATATAGCTAGAAACATTTAGTCTGGCTTAGAATAAGGCTGAGCGGTTACGGAGCGATGTCTATACAGCACAGATTTATGTCAGAAAGCCATTGAAGCAGTTGCGGGGAGCGCGACGCTTATTGAAGTCAGCCAGATGCTCAACATTGGGTATCGCACGTTACAACGCTGGCTTAAACAATGGTCTGAAACCGGTGATTGTTTACCAAAAGGGGCATAGTCATAAGATTAAAGACTTCGATGAATTTCGCAAGTTTGTTGAGGCAAACCCCAGTCTGACCCAGAAGGAAACGGCGGCTATAGCTAAAAACAGTCAGTTTGTCGCGGACAGACAGGAATTAGGGTTGGCAGCTCAGGGATTTCAGCCGTCACCCATGTCAAACATTCTGTGCTTAGCCATAGTATGACGATTTGTAGGGCGCTTAATCCTACCAAGAGCAAGATGAGCAGGAGCGGCAGGCGTGCCTGGAGAGAATGAAGGATGTAAATATCCAAGCGGGGATAGACTAGTGAGCAGTCTATGAAAGAGAAAAGGGTTTATGGGAAAAAGGCGGGTGGGATATGTGAAAGAGTGAGTATGATGAGTGGTTAATCGAGCCATTAACGTGGATAGGGAGCTTTAACTTGGTTGCGTGAGTAGTTACTACCAGCGATTGGGCCTGGTAAACTATGCCGATTTTCAACTGACACTTCGTGAGACGGTTGGATGCGAGCTAATATATTTGCCTAGATATTCACCAGATTTGAATCCGATTGATTAAGCAAAAGGTGCGTAAGTTACAGGTGAGTGCAATCGAAAATCTACAATCTTTGGTCAATGAAACTATTCTTATGCTTATGTCAAGTTTCGTAATTTTAGTCATAGGACCAACCCCTGCACCGCCCGCTCTAGCGGGAAGATGACTTTCCAATGAAACCCTGACCACCTGAACCCTCTTGACTTTTCATAGGTTTGACCCATCGCTTACACTGGAACCGGGGAACTCACGGTCTGGCCGGCTCTTGGCATTGAACCAGATTCCCAACGACAACGGCACATCCTGAAGGAGTGAACCATGGCTCTACCCGCACGCTCGGCGTTCCCCGACCTTCGCCCTCACTCCGAAACAGTTGTCCATCTCCCCCGCAAGAGCAGGTCGTCCCTCGTCCTGCGCCGGGTCTGTCGCGTCACCCAGGGAATTGTCGTCTTACTGAGCGGCGCTACGCTCTTCCTGTATGCGGCAACGGTCGGGGTGGAAAGGCGCTGGCAAAAACAGTACGACTACCTCTTGAGATTGCGCCAGCAACGCCAGGAACTCATGGCGGCAACGGCCACCTTGCAACACCATCTCCGGCAATCACCCAGACCAGGCACAATTGTTCCAACCCCTGCCCAGACCGTATTTATTACACCGGCGCCAGCACGTCCCCCGCGTCCGTTGCCGAAGCCATCTGCGCGTCCTTGGCCAGTGGAGGGCTACTGAGCGTGGCGACCGCTCCCCTGCGTCCCAGTCAAGTGCGGGTGCATTTGGCCCGGCAACGCTTTCGCCTGCGGCTGGTCTGGCTGGGGTTAAGCTTGGGAGCACTGGGCTTGGCGGCGCGATTGGTGTATCTGCAAGTCATTCAGGCGGCATGGCTACGGGAGCAGGCGGCTCAACAACAGAAAGCCTTGGTGCGTCAGCCGTTGCCCCGTCGCCCGGTGATTGATGCCCAAGGGGTAGTGCTGGCGGTAGACCAGCCGGTGTACGAACTCTATGCCCATCCCCGCCTATTTAAGCGACCCACTTCCCAGATTGCCCAAGCACTGGCGCCGCTCCTGAACCGGCCTGCGGCTGATCTCCAGCGGGAATTGCAACGGGCGCCGAGCGGGATTCCCTTGGCAAGGGGATTGTTGCCACCAGTGGCCCAGCAGATTGAGCGATTGCACCTGGACGGCTTGGAGTTGGTGGCGGGGTTCCAGCGGGTGTATCCCCAGCGGCGGGTGGCGGCGGAAGTCGTGGGCTATGTCAACCAGGAACACCGGGGCCAGGCGGGCGTGGAACTGAGCCAAGAAGCCCTGTTGCGACAGGCAGCTGCGCCGGCTGTGTTAGCCCATGATGGGCGGGGCCATTACCAGAGCACGACCTTGCCCGCCAGTTGGTTGCTGGACGACCCGCGCCAGTTGCAGTTGACGATTGATGTACGGCTCCAGCAGGCGGCCCAGGAGCAACTCCAACGGGCGCTTGCGAAATTCCAGGCGCAACGGGGCGCGGTGATAGTCCTGCGGGTCCAAGACGGAGCGATCCGGGCGCTAGTGGTGGAACCCGGCTACGACCCCAATACCTTTTACCGATTTCCCCTGGAGCGCTTCAAAAACTGGGCGGTTACCGATTTGTACGAACCAGGTTCCACCTTCAAGCCGATTAATGTGGCGATTGCCCTAGAGAGCCAGCGGGTGCGTCCCGACCAGGTGTTTTATGACCCCGGGCGGATCATCGTGGGGGGCTGGCCCATCCAAAACTTCAACTTTGACCAGGTGGGTGCCGGCGGCAGTCTGACGGTGAGCGAAATCCTGGAGCAATCCAGCAACGTGGGGATGGTGCGCCTGATGGACCAATTGCCCCGCGCGGATTATTACCAAGCCCTGCGCCGGTTGGGTCTGGGGGACGAACTGGCGACTGATTTACCCTTCATCAGCCCCACTAGCCTGAAATCGCGGGAAGAGTTTGTCAACTATCCAGTGGAAGCAGCGACAGCATCCTTTGGCCAGGGGTTGGCGCTGACGCCCTTGAAACTGGCGCAACTGTACGCTGCCATTGGCAACGGCGGCTGGCTGGTGCAACCCCACGTGGTCGCTGGCCTGTGGAACCCCCAAACCCACGAATTGACACCCCTACCACGTCCCCAGCCGGTGCGAGTGTTTTCCCAAACCACCTGTGATGCGGTTGTACGCATGTTGGAACGGGTGGTAGAACGGGGGACGGGCAAACCCGCGCGTATCCCGCGTTACCGGTTAGGAGGAAAGACGGGCACGGCCCAAAAAGCTGGCATCGGCGGTTACCGCAGCGGCAAAATTACCAGTTTTGTGGCGCTGTTTCCAGTCCCCAAACCCGCATACGTGGTGCTGGCAGTGGTGGATGAACCCCAGACGGCCAATGCGTTTGGTTCCACCGTGGCAGCGCCGGTGGTCAAGGCGGTCATCGAGCGTTTGATTGTCCTGGAAGGGATTCCCCCGTCACAACCCGCTGGCCGCCAGTAGCGCTTGGGTGTAGGGATGCTGGGGATGGGTCAGCACGTCCCGCGCCGGCCCGTATTCCACAATGCGTCCCTGTTGCAACACGGCCACGGTATGGCAAAACTGACGCGCCACCCGCAGGTCGTGGGTGATAAACAGCAGCGTTAACCCCAATTCCTGACGCAGGCGGGCCAGTAGTTCTAGAATCTGCGCCTGCACTTGGGCATCTAACATGCTCACCGGCTCATCGCAAACCAGCACCTGGGGCCGCACCAGTAATGCCCGCGCGATGGCCACTCGCTGTTGTTGACCGCCGGACAGTTGGTGGGGGTAACGCGAAAGCAAGTCCACTGGCAAACCCACCTGCGCGAGGGCTTCCACGAGGAGTTGCCGGGCTTTGCGCCCCTGGGCCAAGCGATGGATGCGCAAAGGTTCTTGCAGGATTTGCTCCACCGTAAGCAGGGGATTCAGGCAGGCGCAGGGGTCTTGGAAAATGATCTGCAACTGGCGGCGGTAGGGACGAAATTGCCGCAGGCTCAGGGACGTCAACTCCTGCCCTTGCCAGTACACACACCCCTGGGTGGGCTGGAGAAGCTTGAGAATGATACGGGCGCAGGTGCTCTTGCCCGAACCCGATTCCCCCACCAACCCCAGCGTTTCGCCAGGTCGTACCTCCAAGTCAATCCCATCCAACACCCGCAGCCGGGGCGGTGGTTGCAGGCCCAACACCTGACCCAGATGCCGGGGCGGCAAGGGGTACTCATGCCCGATGTGGCGCAGGGTTAAACAGGGCGACTGGTCGGGCAACGGGGGAATCGTCCAGCTATGGGTGATGGCCGCATCGCGCAGCGCCTGGGTGTAGGGATGCTGGGGCCGGTCGAGCACTGCATCGGCGTCCCCCTGTTCCACGATTTCCCCCCGGTGCATCACCGCCACCCGTTGACAATAGCGACGGACCCAGTGCAGGTCGTGGGAAATCAGAATCAAACCCGGCGCTAGACGCACCAGCAGTTCCAAGATTTCCTGGGCGACCGTCACATCCAAAGCGGTCGTGGGTTCATCGGCAATGACGAGACGGGGCCGCAGTAGTAGCGCCAGCGCAATGCCCACCCGTTGCCGCATGCCCCCAGACAACTGGTGCGGATATTGTCCCCAGCACCGGCGCGGCAATTGCACCGCTTCCAACATCGCCAATCCTTCCGCTTCTGCCTGTTTGGCTCCCACTTGCCGGTGCGCCCGCAAGGTCTCCCGTACATGCTCCCCCACCGTCATCACGGGATTCAGCCGGGTCATTGGGTCTTGGAACACAAACCCCACCAGTTCCCCCCGCAGGCGCCGCAACTGCTGAGCTGGCAGCGTGGCCACATCCACACCTGCAATTTGGAGATGCCCTTGCACCCGGCTCCCCGGCGGCAACAGGCGAATGAGTGCCCGTCCCAAAGTTGATTTCCCGGAACCTGATTCCCCCACTAACCCTAGGCGTTCCCCTGGCGCTAGGTCCAAGTCAATCGCCCGCAACACCCAGTCGCCCTGAGGGTAGGCCACCCATAGCCCCCGCACCGATACCAGCGGCTGGTCAATACCGGTTGTCAACGTCGTTTCCCGCGCCACTTCCCTGGGATCATACGGGATGCCGCCATTTACTCCAACTCAAATTCTTCCGCCAGGATTTCCTGCAACCTCACCTGGGTTCGTTCCGCAAAGGCTTTCACATCCACCGCCCGCAACAACAGCGCTGCCAACCCCAACAGCAACACCTGCGTCCCGAATACCGGCACATAGGCCCAAAAACTTTCCGCCCCAAACCAGCGCGTCCCCAGTTCTAGCAACCCGCCGCCGCACAGGGTGGACAAGGCCCGCGCCAGCGCTTGCGCCAGCCCCCACGCCCCGATGAACGTCCCCGCCGTTTCCGCCAGCGTCAAATCCAGCATCAACGTCAAGGCGCCGGTGGTGGTGACGCCGGAAGCAATCCCGAATGCCAGCACCATGACCGTAAACAAACCCGCCTGACCAAGCCACCCCGCCAGCATGATCCCCATAAACGCCAGCGCCGAAAGGACACAGCCCAGCACCGTCGTCGGTCGTTTCCCCAGGCGCGGCACAATGACAAACCCGGTCAACACCAGCCCCAGCAACGTTCCCACCCCAAAGTAGGCATTCAACCGCGTCGTCTGGGCAATCGGCATGTTAAAAATGGTGCCGCCATAGGGTTCCAGCACCGGCTCCTGCATAAACAACCCCAGCGTCATGCACAGCAGGAAGGTGAAAAACAAGCCCGTCTGGGGACTGGCCGTCAGAATCCGCAGCGCTCGCCCCAGGGTAATCTGGTCTTCTCGTTCCGCCACCCGCGACCGTTGCCGATAGCGAGAAAATTTGCCTTCAATTCCTGCGGTCGAGACCACTGCCAGTCCAAATACCGCCAGCGGCACGATGGTGAACAACCGGTTCATACTCGCCCGTATCACGTCCGGCGCGGCATCCAATTCCACCTGCCTGAGTAACCCGCTCCCCGTAATCGCCCCGGCAATAATCCCTACCATCAGCAATGACCAGACCACCCCGACAATCTGAGAGCGATTATCTTCATCAGAAATATCCACCAGCAACGCCGCAAAAGGAGTCGAACTGGCGCTTACCGCCAACCCGTACAGGGCAAACCCCAATCCCAGCAGCGCCACCCACGCCCAAGTCACCCATGTCCAGCCCGCTTGCATCTGCGCTGCTGCCTGCCAAGTCATTTGCACGACGCTCCAGGCCAAAAACGCAAAGGTCGCCGCCCCCAGCCACACATACCCCGTGCGATGGGTGCCTGCGATGGGATGGGCATCGGACAATTGACCAAACCACACCCGCGCCGGCGCCACCAACTGGTGCATAGCAATGACTCCTGCGGCCACCAACGGCGGAATCGCCAACTCGCTGATCATCACCCGGTTGAGAATTCCCAGCATGAGCACCGACATCATCCCCAAACCGGCCTGGAAGAGACCCAAGCGCACCATCGTCCACACGGTAATACGGGGGTATGGCTGACTCATATGCTTACCCTTGAGCGCTGCCCTTTTTCATTGTGGGACAATCGCTCGCTACCCGCCACGTCTGACGCGACTCTACATTTCAGGAGACATAGCATCCTATTTTAGAATGGGACTTGGGGTATACCGGACAGCTTTGTAAAACAAGGTATTGAGGCAGTGCTATGTAGGTAGTGATGCATTATAGTTGAATATAATGCCGATTTTCTAGGTTTTTAGAAAAGGACAGAGTTCTCCTAGTCAGGCGACTCACTCGCTGTCGAAGCGTGTTGTTGAAGCGCTCAATTAATGACGTCCTATCACTCCCTTTGGTACTGGCGACGTGTTGAGACTTTGGAATCACCTTCCGATAAACTGGCCAAGAATCAGTATAAAATTTTGCCCGTTTTCGTCAAATAATCGGCACTCTCTCCCATAACTTTTTTGCTGTCTCTATGCTTCTGTCTCCCACACAGGCGGCTACAATCATACGTGTCTTCCTCTCGAGAACTACCCAGAGCCACTGGAGATGCTTTTTCGAGCCGCAAAACGACCCTATCTCGTCGCATTCCAGCTGTATCTCTTCATCGTTGCGGGGCTGAATATCCATCATTTCTGATGTATTTATACAGCCAAGATTGTGAAATGCTAGTCACCCGTGAGATGGCGGCAATTGAGATACGACCATACTTCACAATCTTTTAAGACTGGCGACGGGGGCAAGTAATTATACTCATGGCTTCGCCCAAATCTAACTACCCCCTATTTTAACCATTACAATAACAGGACTATCTGATGCCAGTAACCCCAGCCCCAGATAGCTGCTGTCGATGATGAGCGACACCGCCAGGCTCAGGACCAAGACCATCCCGGCCAACAAGCTCAAAGTGACGACTATGGACACCAGGGTTAACGAACCGCTCCCCGCCGCCAAAGGTAAGGAATTCCGCGCCGTCATGGTAGTGGATTCCTTTTGTCACCCCGACGCCCCTATTGTAGGCATCCGTTTGAGCAGTGTAACGAGAGATTAAGCGTTTAAGACTGGGCGACCAAGGCGGCTGTTGAGACCTTGCTGGCTGGAGCCAAATGGGCCTGCACCTGCAAACCAAACAAAGATTCAAACCAGGTTTTTTTGTAGCTCAAATTCCACAACTCCAACGCGCAATCATCGTTGGGGTCTTGGGGGTAGAGATAGAGATGAAAATCGGGGGGATCAATCTTACACTCCAGGTGTTGAATCGCTCCAATTTGCCGTCGGTCTAGGGCCACCGCAATGCGCAAAAATGCACTCAGTCGCTCAATCATGGCTCGGCTAGATTTGTCCAGTTGACTATAATTTTCGTGTTTACGCTTCGGGGGACTCTTGCGATGATAACGGGCAATGTTGGCGATGACGGCAATTTCATTTTCCGTATAGCCCAGCAATTCCCCGTAGCGAATCAGGTAATAGGAGTGTTTGTGGTGGGCGTCGTGGCTGATGAAATGGCCGCAGTTGTGCAACATGGCCGCAGCCCATAGGTACTCTCGCTCCAAGGGGTCGCCTGGATGCAATCGCCCCTGGGTTTGGTCAAATAATTGCAAGGCCAAGGACGCGACTTGTTGCGCATGGTCCAAACGCACTTGATATTTATCGGCGAGTTTGTACACACTGCGTTGGCGCACGGAGCTTTGATACCGCAGGCGGTCGGCAATCAGCCCGTGGTTGAGCATCCAATTCACAATCAATCCTTCGCGCAGCGCCCGCTCGCAAAAAATAATTAGTTCGCAATCCAGCAAATGCATGGCTTCTTGCAGAATCATGGCGCCAGCCAGGATGATTTCTGACCGTTTGGGGGGGATATTGAGCTGGTCGCGCCGTTGCTGGTCGTTCAAGCTGCGCAGTTTTTGCACCAGGTTTTGGACCTGACTGCGACTTAATCGTTGACCTTGGAGCGGCTGAGGTGGCGGGGAATTGTTTAAGTGCGCTTGCAACAAAAACAGGGCTTCAATGGTTCCCGACGTCCCAATCATCGGCACGCGCCGCCGCCCCAATAACCGTCGGATGTCCTGGGTGGGCCACTCTAGCATCCCCTGTAAATAGGCCCGCAACCAGTTGTATTCGGCGTTGCTGATGGGATCGGTGGTGATCATTTCCTGGGTTAGGCGCACTGCCCCGACTTTCGTACTGCTTAGGTACTGCGGTTCGCCCCCGTCGCCCAGGATTAACTCGGTTGACCCACCGCCAATGTCAATGATGACGTGGGGTTGACCATTGAGTTCCATCCCCGACAAGACGCCCAGGTAAATGCAGCGGGCCTCTTCGGTGCCGGAGATTAAATCTACACTTAGCCCGGTTTCGTCGGCGACTCGCTGTAGAAATTCGTGACCATTGGGAGCTTCACGGACGGCACTGGTGGCTACAGCAAGGATGGCTTCAGCCTGGTGGGTTTGCGCCAGAGTACGGTATCGTTTCAGCGCTTGGATGGCCCGCTGCATCGCACCCGGTGTCAAATTCCCGGTATCCGGACATCGCTCCCCCAGCCGGACGGTTTCCTTCTCGCGCGCAATGACGGTAAAAGCGGGCAGGTGGGGCTGAATCTGCACCACCACCATGTGGATGGAATTGGTGCCGACGTCAATGGCTGCTAGGTTAAAGGGGGTTTTCACCACATCCCAGATGGTTATCGCCGCTACTTTATCATCTTAGGGGATGGATGTACTCCGTTTGACGCCGCCACCAATGCATCCCGGGAAGGACAAATATCGGCAAGCAAACACGCATGGCATTTGGGGTGGCGAGCCGTGCAGGTGTCGCGCCCGTGGTAGATCAACCGGATAGACCAGTTTTCCCAATCAGGTTGGGGAATGAGTTCAATCAAGTCCCGCTCGATGCGCAGGGGGTCGGTGTGGTCGGTCAAACCCAAGCGACGCGACACGCGCTTGACATGGGTGTCCACCGTGACGCCGGCATTAATCCCGTAGGCATGGGCCAGCACCACATTGGCGGTCTTGCGGGCGACCCCTGGCAGCGTGAGCAGTTGCTCCATACTTTTGGGCACCTGTCCCCCAAATTCTTGGACAATCTTGCGACAGGCACCCTGGATATGGCGAGCCTTGTTGCGGTAAAAACCGGTGGGTTTGATCAGGGTCTCTAATTCGTGAATATCGGCATTCGCTAGAGCTTGGGCGTCGGGAAACCGGGCAAACAGCGCCGGCGTCACCTGATTCACCCGCTCATCGGTGCACTGAGCCGAGAGAATGGTGGCCACGAGCAGTTGCACGGGCGTCTGGTAGTTCAGGGTGCAGGTGGCATCGGGATACCGCCGTTTGAGTCGCACCAGCACTTCGTTGGCCCGTTGTTTACGCACTGCCAGGCGTCGCAGAATTGCCATAGAGGTGCAAGCACTGCGGTTTTCAGTATAGCGATTCGTCCCGATGACATAATCAACCTGATTGGGCGAGGAGGGAACCTGTGCTGCGACCGGTGGTACTCGTAGGAGACATTGGCGGGACCAACACTCGTTTGGAGCTGCTGCACCTGGCGGACCCACCTCAGGTTTTGTCGGCCCGAAGCTACCGCAACGACGACTACCCAGATTTGACCGCTATTGGACAGGCGTTTCTCGCTCAAGCGGCTGCCCGACCGGAGCTGGCTTGTCTTGCTGTCGCCGGACCAGTGGAAGAAAATACGATGAACCTGACGAACCGCAACTGGCGGATCACGGGCGATGCGCTGGCCCAACAGTGGGACATTCCCCAGGTGCGTTTTCTCAACGACCTCGAAGCGGTCGGCTATGGGTTGTTACAGCTCACGCCGGCGGATTGGGTGGTGCTCCAGGAGGGCAAGAAGGTCCCTGGCGCGCCGATAGGGGTGGTGGCAGCCGGCACAGGACTGGGGGAATGTTTTTTGACCTGGGACGGGCAACAGTACAGAGTTTGGCCATCGGAGGGCGGTCACGTGGATTTTGCCCCGCGCAACGACCGGGAGCTGGGACTGTGGCGCTACCTGCAGGCCCAATTTGGACGGGTGTCGGCGGAACGGGTCGTTTCTGGGCCGGGCTTGTGGAACATCTACCGCTACCTGGCCCAGGTGTATCCTGAACAGGCCAAGGCAGAGATTCTCGCTCGTCAAGACCCCGCGATGATTACCGCCTGTTTGCACGACCCCCTGTGCAGCCAAGCGGTGGATATTTTTATCGCCAATTACGGCAGTGAGGCGGGCAACCTGGCGCTGAAATTGCTGGCGCGCGGGGGGATCTATCTCGCTGGCGGCATTGCCCCCCAGTTGGTGGAGCGCTTCCAGCAGGGGGGATTCCTGCGGGCTTTTTCCGATAAGGGACGCATGGGACCATTGCTGGCCCAAATCCCTGTGTATTTGATCACCAACCCCCGTGTGGGCCTGTTGGGCGCTACCGCGGCGGCGCGGTCGTTTTTAGCGGGCCAGTCGAACTGCCCACCGGCGGGTCCAAGCTGACCACGCGCAGGGCATGGGGCGGCAAAGTCACTTCCACTGGCTCCCCCACCTGCAAACCCGACCCCGCCTGGCGCACACGCACGGTCAGGCCACCGGCCATCTGCACGGTGTAGCGGGTATCCAACCCCAGGTAATCGGCACTGAGAAGATGGGCGGTAGAGTCCGCCGTACCGGGTTGCAGGTGGACTTTTTCGGGGCGAATCATCAGGGTGACCTCCGCGCCGGGGCTGTAGGTGGGTTCGCTGTGGTGCACCCGCACTAGGTGGTCGTTGGTCAAACGCACTAGCAGCCAAGGGGGATGATGCTCCACCACCGTCCCCGGGAGAAAGTTGGACTCGCCGATGAAATCCGCCACAAAGTAGCTGGTGGGGTGTTCATAGACCTGCTGGGGCGTCCCTACCTGCAACAGCCGCCCCCCCTGCATGACCGCCAGCCGGTCGGCCAGGGTCAGCGCCTCCTCCTGGTCGTGGGTGACGTAGAGAAACGTAATCCCCAACTGCTGTTGCATCTGCTTGAGTTCACTTTGCATTTGCCTGCGCAGTTTCAAATCCAAGGCCCCCAGGGGTTCATCCAGCAGCAGCACCTGGGGTTTTTGGATCAGGGCGCGTGCCAGGGCTACCCGCTGTTGCTGGCCGCCCGAGAGTTCTCGGGGATAGCGGTGCGCCAAGCCGTCCAAACGCACCAGCGCCAGCATTTCCCCCACCCGCGAGCGAATCTCTCGCCGGGACACGCCCCGCATCTCCAACCCGAAGGCAATGTTGCGGGCCACCGTCAAATGGGGAAACAGGGCGTAGTTTTGAAACACGGTGTGCACAGGACGGCGGAACGGGGGCAACCCCAGCAATGACCGGTCTCCCAAGCGAATATCCCCCCGGTCAGGCGTTTCAAACCCAGCAATCAGCCGCAAGGTCGTGGTTTTGCCGCACCCCGACGGCCCAAGCAGAGCAAAAAACTCCCCCGCTTGGACGGTAAAATCCACTCCCGCCACCGCCGGACGCGCCTCCCGACCGTAGGTTTTCCATACCTGGGAGAGGGTCAACATCAGCCCCGCCCGACTCGCAACTTAATCTCATTCCAGGCCGCCTCGTAACGCTGCAACGCCGCCGGCGGCAAATTCTCCAATACCCGGAGCCGATTCAAAACGTCAGGGGGCGGATAAATCCCCGGGTTTTGCAAGTCTTTGACCTGGATCAATCGGCGGTCAATCGCCGTTTGGTTCGGCGTGGCGTAGTGGGTGTAGTTGGCAATCTGGGCCGCTACTTCCGGGTCGAGCAAGTAGTTGATGAAGGCGTGGGCCAGCTCAACGTGGGGCGCTCCCTTGGGAATGGCCATCGCGTCCACCCACAAAATCGCCCCCTCTTTGGGGATGGCGTAGGCAATGTCCGGGTTTTGGGCCATCACCTGGAACACATCGCCGCTGTTTTCAAACGCCAGGGTCACTTCCCCCTGGTTGAGCAATTCTTCCCCCGTATCCGGCGCAAAGGCCACGACGTTGCCCCGGTGTTGGATAAGCCAATCCCGCGCCCGATTGATCTCCGCAGGGTCGGTCGTGTTAGGGTTCAACCCCAGGGCAATCAGCACGGCCCCTAGGGTCGCCCGGGATTCCTCCTGCCAGGCCACGCGGTACTGAGGGTCAAACATGGCCTGCCAACTGTCAATCACTTTGCCAGTCTGCCTACGGTTGTAGCCAATCCCTTGCGTTCCCCACAGGTAGGGCACGCTGTAGCGACCGCCGGGGTCGTAGGGCAAGTTTTGAAACCGCTTCCCTAGATGCACCCGGTTGGGCAGTTTGTCCAGCGCCAGGGGTATCAGCATCTGCTCCTGGATCATGCGGTTCACCATATAGTCCGACGGGAAGATGACGTCGTATCCAGGATTACCGGGCTTTAACTTGGCGTAGAGGGTGTCAGGGCTGTCAAAGGTGTCGTATTTGATGCGCACATTAAATTTCTTCTCGAAATCCGTGAGTACTTGGGGCGCAATATAGGTGGCCCAGTTGTACACGCTCAGGGTTTGGGTCGGTTGCGCCGGTCCGGGAGGCCGTTCCCCAAGGCCGCAGCCAAGTACCAGCCCAGCCACCCCCAGCACCACCAGCCACCACTTCCACCAGCGTCGCATCAGCCGCCTTCCTTGCACCAATCTCGCTTGGATGGGCGTTGTAGCCCCCAGGCCATGAGCACCAGCACCGAAGACGCCAGTAGCATCAGGGTCGAGATGGCATTGATCGCCGGCGTTACTGAAAATTTAATCATGCCATAGACGAAAACCGGTAGCGTGGTGGCGCCTGTCCCAGCGGTAAACAGAGTCACGACGAAATCGTCGAGCGACAGGGTAAACGCCAGCAGCGCCCCGCTCAGGACCGCCGGCGTCAACCAGGGCAAGGTAATATGCCACAGGGTCTGCCAGCGGTTGGCCCCCAAATCCATCGCCGCTTCTTCCCAGCGGGGATTCAACTCCGCCAGGCGCGCCCGCACCACCAACGTCACGAAGGAAATGGCAAAGGTGATATGGCCGATGGTCACCGTCGGCAACCCCAGGGTGAGTTCTTGGCCGGTCCAGGCCCGCCACAGGCGAAACATCCCGTGGAAAAACACCAGCAGCGACACGCCCTGGGCAATTTCTGGGATGACCAGCGGCAACAACACCAGCGCCTCGACACTCACCCGCCCCGGCCAACGCACCCGGTCGAGTCCTAGGGCCAAGGCTGTTCCCAGCGCCGTCGCCACCAGGGTCGTGACCGTCGCTACCAGGAGACTATTTGCCAGCGCCGGCCATAACCCGTAACGCCCAAAGCCCACAGTTTCGGGGAAAGCCGCTCCTTGACCCGTCAGGAGAACGCTATACCAATCCCAGGTAAACCCCCGCCAGACCCCAATAAACCGCGAGTTATTAAACGAAAAAATCACCAGTACCAGGATGGGCAGGTAGATAAACCCAATCACTCCCACCGCCCACAGGGTCAAACCACGGCGCGGCCAACCTAACCCCGATCCGACGATTCTTGTCCCTCACCGCGACGGGCGCTCCAGCCCACAAAATCCTCCGGGCGCACCTTAGAAACAAACTCCCGGAAGGCCTCCAGTTCCGCCTCGTCCGCCTCGCGGTCTACCGGGATGGACGCACTGGCCACCACTTCCTCCATCACCCAGATCGGCACATTCGCCTTAAGGGCCAGGGCAATCGCATCGCTGGGACGGGCATCTAACTGGCGAACGTCATCGCCTTGGGCCAGAAACAGCACTGCGTGAAATACATTGTCCTGCAGGGAATGGATGATCACCCGCTGGAGGGTCAGCCCCCACAATTTCCAACTGTTGAGCATCAGGTCATGGGTCAAGGGGCGGGGTAACTCCTCTCCCTCCAGGGCGCTGACAATCGCCCGCGCCTCCGCCTGCCCAATCCAAATCGGCAACGCTCGCCGTTCCGACGTATCCTTCAGGAGCACAATCGGGCTGCGGCTAAGAGCGTCTAGGGCAATCCCGGCAACTTTCATCTCAATCATGCTCGGACCTGCCGCCTCGGGGTGGTTGAACTCTATCTCTACTATACTAGGACGGAAAGGCACCAGTGGGGCACCCCATGTTTACGGGTTTGGTCCAGGCCCTGGGCCAGGTGCAGCGCTACTGCAGCGACTACATCCAGATCACGACGGCGATGCACCGTTTTCCCGACCTGGCGGTGGGCGATAGTATTGCGGTGGATGGGGTGTGTCTGACGGTCACAGCGCTGGACGCCCAGGGATTTACCGCCGCCATGTCTCCGGAAACGCGCCGGCGCAGCACCTTGGGCCAACGGCGCTGGGTAAATCTCGAAGCGGCGCTGCGGGTAGGCCAAAAACTGGGAGGCCACTTCGTCACGGGCCATGTGGATGGGGTCGGCTATCTGCAACGCACGACCATGGTCGGCCAGGACTTCTGGGAAATGGACTTTACCGCCCCGCCCGAGGTTGCGCGCTACCTGGTGCCCAAGGGAAGTATCGCGGTTAATGGAGTAAGTTTGACCATCGCCGCAGTTGCAGACGCCCTGTTTCGGGTGGCGGTGATTCCCTTGACCTACCGGAGCACCAACCTGCAGTACCTGCGCCCTGGCGACCCGGTAAACCTAGAGGCGGATATTCTGGGCAAGTACGTGGAACGGTTGCTCCAGCCTCGGTCGGTCGCGCCGGACTTGACGCTGGAAGTTCTCGCGCAACACGGGTTTGTCTAGGCCGCTACACCTTCCAGCCGGTCTTCTAGGTCAGCGTAAATCTCCCGCAACTGGGCGATGGTGTCCGCGTCCGCTTGCCACAGCCCCCGACCGTTGGCCTCCAGCAGGCGCCCCACGATATTGCGCATGGCTTGGGGGTTGAGCTTGGTCAGGCGCTCCCGCATGGTGGGGTCCAAGGCATAGGTGCGCGCCGCCGCCGTGTAGGTCCAATCGTCTACTGCACCGCTGACGGCGTCCCACCCCAGCAGGTAGGTGAAGCGGTTGCTGATCTCGGCGGCGCCGCTGTGGCCGTGCTGCAACATCCCCTCGTACCAGTGGGGGTTGAGTAGCTTGGTGCGGTATTCCAGCCGGAGCACCTGCGGCAGGTCCTCCACGCGCGTATCGGCGGTGAAGGTTTCGATGTAGTTTAATGGCACGTCGCCGCCGTGGTGCTTGCGGGCCGCCAGTTGGAGAGCACCCGACGAGGCAAAGTAGTGGTCGATGTCGGTGACCCCGAACTCGACCGAGTCAATGGTGTGGGCCACCCGCTCGACTGTGCGCAACAGCCGCTCTAGGGTTTGGGGCACGGGTTGGCCGTGGCGACCGCCCCCGTAGGCGTAGGCGTTGCGGCGGATAAACGTCTGGGCCAGGTCGTCGTCGGTTTGCCAGGCGGCGTCCTCCACCAGGTCATCTACGTAGGTGCCGTACTGGCCCGGCGGCTGGGTGAATAGGCGGGCGGTGGCCTGCTCGAAGGTCAATCCATCCTGCAGGGCCGCTTCGACATGTTTTTTGATGAAGTTCATCTCCAGGGGTTCGTCGGCACGGGCGGCTTCCTTCACCAGGCGGTCCAGGTGGTCCATCAGTTGCGCGAAGGTGTCCCGGAAGATAGGGCTGAGCTGCATCAGAACGTCAATGCGCGGGCGGCCCAGTTCCTTCAGGGGAATCAGTTGGTAGTGGCTGATTTTGCCCTGGCTGTCGTGGTGGGGTCGCGCGCCTATGAGATGTAACGCAACGGCCACCGCCTCTCCCTTGGTTTTGATGGTGTCCAGCCCCCAAATGACCTGGGCCACGGTTTCGGGGTACTGGCCGTTGTGTTCCGCCAGGTGTTTGGCCAGCAGGGCGTCGGCGATCTGTTTGCCTCGCCGGTAGGCCAGCTCGCTGGGAATCCGCCAGGGGTCAATGGCATGGATATTGCGCCCTGTGGGTAAGACCGCCAGGCCGTCCCGGATCAAATCGCCCCCTGGCGCTGGTGGGATATAGCGCCCGTTCAAGCCGCGCACCAACGCTTCCAGTTCGCTGCGGTTGTCCTGCAGGAGCTGGGCCATCCGACGGCCCATCTGGGCGGCCTCCTGCAACACCGCCCGGTCGCTTTCCGTCAGAGTTGTGCCTTGCACGGCGAGACGCTCCAGGCTCTTGAGGGGGTCTTCTCCATGAAACACGGCGCGTTCGACCCATTCCCGACAGGCTTCGTCCACCCGCTCCCGCAGGCGCAAGGCGGTGGGGTCCCCTTGCCGCGCTCGGGCCGCCAGTTCGCGGTAAGTCGGCACGGGCGTCTCTGGCGCTACTTCCCGCAGCATCAGATTCGCCAGGCCGTGCCCGTTCCCCCGCACCTTCAGCGCTTCCGTGACGGTTACCTGCTGCGACGCCAGGGGCGGGGCTTCCCCAAACACATGGAGCGAGCTGGTGATCAGGCGCTGCTCTAGGTCGCGCAGGTAGGCGTACAGGCGGGCCACATAGTCGTCAAAGGGTTCTCCTTGCAGGCGCGGGCAATCCGTGTCCAGGTTGGCCAGGGCCACTTTTTGTGCAATGGCCTCGGCCAGGGATGGGTCCCCCTGACCGCCGTGCTCCATCTGGCGCTCCCGGTAGTCCTGCACCATCGCCTGGAGAGCCGCCAGTTCCTTGTACAACCCAGCGCGGGCCAAGGGCGGTACCCCGTGGGATACCATCACGGCATAGCCCCGGCGCTTGGCGATGTTGGCCTCGCTGGGATTGTTCATCGGGTAGAGGTACAACTGGGGCAATTCACCCAGCAGCACATCGGGCCAACACTGCTGGGTCAGCCCTAGGGGTAACCCTGGCATCCATTCCACCGAGCCGTGCATCCCCACATGCACCAGAGCGTGCGCGCCGAAACCACGGCTGAGCCAGCGGTAGAACGCCAGGTATTGGTGGTGGGGGGTGTTTTCCTTGTCAAACAGCAAGCGCATTGGGTCGCCAGTGACCCCCAACCGCGGTTGCACGCCGATGTAGATGTTTCCAAACTGGAGACCGCCAATGAAAACGGCATCCCGACCCGCAGGGGCAATGTCGCCTGGCCAGGGTCCCCAGCGCTGCTCGACGCGCTCCCGTTCCTTGGGCGTGGTCCACTGGCAGAACTTGTCCCAGGTCACCCGCAGACCGCCTGGCTGCAGGGTGGTGGCCGCCTCCAGTTGCGCTAGCAGGGCCTCTGGCGTCTCTGGTAGAGCCCCAACGGTGTAGCCCTCCGCTTTCAGCCGCCGCAGGATGTTGAGCAGGGAGCGGGGGACATCTAGCAGGGCTGCCGTCGCTTTTTTCCCTAGTCCTGGCGGGTAGTCGTACACCACAAACGCAATCCTTTTCTCCCGATTGGGAGTGTGCCGCAGACGCGCCCAGTTTTTGACGCGAGTGACCAGCCGTTGGACCCGGTCCGGCACGACAGTGAAGTGGCCATGGTCGAGCGCCCCAATGACTACGGGGTTGATTGCGCCGTCCATCTCCGGCAGGTCGTACAGCGCCGCCGCCTGCATGGGTCCCACGCCCTGGCTGTGCCACGAGGTGACATCTTGCACGTATAGGGGTTGGGCCACCAGGTAGGGAACGTCTAGGCGCTCTAAGATGGCAATCGCCGCATCCCGATGGGTGCCAGGGCTGGTAGAACCGGCAGGACCGCCCACCAGCGCAAAGCCAATCGTGCTAACTAGCACGTCCACCGATTCCTGGGTCAGCCAGTCGCGCACTACGACATGCCCCTCCACGCCAGCTACAAAGATGGGAAGCACCTGCAGGTCGGCGGCCTCCATCGCCCGGATCAGCGCGTCAATATAGCTCCGCTCCTGCAACAAGTGCTTGCGGAAAAACAGCAGGGCGACGGTATAGGTCTCTCGCCCATGGGAGTGGGTGCGTTTGGCTTGCCATTGGCGGTAACTTTTGAGGTCTTTGAAAAAGTGAGGCGCATCCGGGTGGTACAGCCCCATCAGGGGAACCTCCACCACCGGCTGCACCTCCACCGGCACGCCGAAGTACTCCCGCAGCAGGAAGCGGAACAGGTTGGTGATGTTGACCGGCAGGGGCTGGTTCCAGTAGAGGTTGACCTGCATCCAGTTCTTGAAATCCCGCAGCTTGGCCGGCAGGAAGCGCAGCAAGGTGGGCATGAGCTTCAAAAGCTGGGTGTAGCCGTAGAGAGTGTCTTCATCGCGACCTCGCACTAACAAGCGCACGACTTGCTTGATGGGCTCCGGCATCCCACCCTTTTGCCCCGACCGTTGCGCGACCACGTAATCCCCCAAGCGGTTGAGGGCCATCACCTCCGGCATGGATTCAAACGCCAGCACCACCTGAGCACGGGATTGGGCCACCTGCTCCCGCAGCCAGTCCGCCTGCTCTTTGAAGTTGATCATGGTGATGAACAGCGCATCGGCTTTCCGGATGGCCTCGGCCACGGCAGGGTCGCGGCGTTCCAACTCCCATTCGGTAAATTGCTGCAAATCGGCAACGGGCGCCAAGTCGGCTTTCACTTGGTCCCACACCGACCGGTTAAAGTGTTCTAGACCGACGATGGCAACAAGCTGGGGCTTGGACATGGCTGATTCCTCCGCGTCTTTAGGACGGAACGTTCGTCGCCGTCAGCGTCTGGGCAATCTGCTCGGCGCGGGCGTTGGGCAAGTACACGTAGCGTCCTCCCAACCACTGGGCCAGTTGGGCGGCTTCGCTGCGGGAAAGGTAGTTCACCTGGGTGTCCAGCACGATGGCCTGCACCCCATCGGCTTGGAGCTGCTGGGCAAGGCGTTGGACTTCTGCTTGCAGGCGCTGGCGGTCTCCCGCTGGTGCCTGGAGTCCGACGTTGGCCCGGCCATCGGTCATCAGCACCAGGGTAATGTTGGCGATGCCCCGCTGGCGCGCCTGGTGGGCCAATTGCCAGGCCGTGAGCAACGCCGCAGCCAGGGGCGTCCCACCTCCTGTAGGCAAAACATCCAGTTCCCGGCGGGCGCGTTCGACGCTCTGGGACGGGGGCAGCAACACCTGGGCGCTTTGCCCCCGAAAGGCCAGCAACGCCACCTGGTCCCGATGGACGTAGGCGTTCTGCAGCAGGTGGATGGCGGCCCCCTTGGCCTCGCGCATCCGGTTGATGGCCATGGAACCGCTGGCGTCTACTGCAAAGATGTACAGGGTGCCGGCCTTGTCCCGGTATCGTTTCACCCGCAGGTCGTCGCGCCGCACGCAAATACGGGTGTGCCCCTGGGACTGGCGCAGGCGTTGCCAGGGAGCCGCCGCCATCAAGGTCGGCAATAGGGCAATCCGGCCAGTGTCGCCGCTGACAGCCCGCACAAACCGTCCGCGACGGGCATTGAGGGTTTGCCCCCGACTCCCACGGCGTCCTCGGCGCTGGGCCGCAAAGGGCAGATCCAGCAGGTTGGGCGGCAAAGCGGTTTGCACCGCCTCCAGCAGCAGCTCCTGCAACGGGCGTTCGCTAGTCGCCGGTGCGTCGTCAGGTTCGGCCTGGTGCGAGTCACTAGCCTGGCTAGGACGAGGCGCGGTCGGCGGCGTCGGCGCAGGGGTGTCCTCCGTTGGAACCTGGGTTGCCCGCGGCAGGAGCACTAACCGCACAGCTAACTGGAGGTCAGTCTCCTCCACTGTCTCCCGTCCCGCTAGGGCGGCGCTGGTCAACGCCGCTTGGACGGCGAAGAGGTCGGCGCGGTTGCCTTCCACACCTAGGGCTAGGGCAGTTTGCAGGAGCGCCCTCGTCTGGTCGTCGCTGATCTGCACCTGGGGGAGCCGTTCCCGCGCCGCCTGGAGCATCCCCCGCAACAGGGTCGTTTCCTCCACCGCGCCACAGGGGTGAAAGTGACGCCGCACCACCTCGGCCCGCAGCCGCGCATCGCCCTGGTTCAGGAGGGGTGCCAGCAAGCCCAACCGGTCCAGTAGCGTCACCGGCAGGTCCCCCTCAGCGGGGTCGTAGGTGGCAATCAAAACAAAACGCGCTGGCTGCACCGTACTGAGTCCTTCTCGCTCTACCCGCACAACACCGCTGCTCAGCACTTCGGCTAAGGTAGCTGTGAGGGAGGGTTCCAGGCGATTGGCGTTGTCCAGGTACAGTACGCCCCCGTGGGCCTGGGCCAGCACCCCAGCGGCCAGAACTGGCACTCCCTTGATCAAGGTCGCCTCCAGGTCTAGACCCCCAATCAGGCGGTCTTCGGTGATGTTGAGGGGCAATTCCACAAAGGGGGTGCCTTCGGGAAGCAAAGCAGCCAGCGCCCGCACCAGGGTCGATTTGCCACTTCCGGCTTTGGCTGCAATCGCCGCACCCGCTAGCAGGGGGTTGACCGCTAACAGCAGGAGCGCCTGTCGTGCAGTTTCCAGGCCGACGATACGGGTAAAGGGCACTTCCGCAGGAACTGTTGCCATTGCATCAAGTTGGGGCTAACGCCGAGACCATAGCCGGTGGCCGGTGGTGGTGCCGCGCCAGCAGGTCGGTCAGCGCTTGGCTGACCTTGTCGCCCGCATCCATAGTTTCCAAGGGGTCACGGCGCAAACGGTGGCGCAGGGCGGGTACGGCCACACGGCACACATCATCAATCGTGGCCTGGGGACGGGCTTCTAGCGCCGCCAAGGCACAGGCGGCTCGCGCCAAGGTCAACTCCCCGCGGTGACCGTCCACGTTGAGCACCATGCACAATTCGGCGGCAAAGCGCAGAACCGCCTCCGGCAGTGTCACCTGGGGAAGACGTTTTTGGGCCGCCAGAATCTGCCGTTGCAGGGCGCGCTGTTGCGGTTGCCACTGGGCGACAAACGCCACCGGGTCAGCGTCGTAAGCGCGCCGGCGGCGGACAATCTCCAGCCGTTGTTCCAGGTCAGTGATGGTGACGATGCGGGCGTGGAGTCCAAAGCGGTCCAGCAGTTGTGGGCGCAACTCCCCCTCTTCCGGGTTGCCCGACCCCACCAGTACAAACCGGGCCGGGTGCCGCACACTGATTCCCTCGCGTTCCACCACGTTCCACCCGCTGGCGGCCACATCCAGCAGCAGGTCCACCAAGTGGTCCTCCAGCAAATTCACCTCGTCAATGTAGAGGAACCCCCGATTGGCCTGGGCGAGCAGTCCCGGCTGAAACCGTTTAATCCCCAACGTCAGGGCTGCTTCGATGTCAATGGTGCCGCACACCCGGTCCTCCGTCGCCCCCAAGGGCAAGTCCACCACTGGCACCGGGATGCGTTCCGTCCGTTGCGGGCGCTCTGCAATGCCGACTGCCGCCAACAGCGGGTCCTCCGCCGGTACTTCCTTGGGCGCGCGGTTGAAGGGGTCACCTGCTAGCCGAGTAATTTTGGGAAGCACTGCCGCAAGCGCCCGTACCGCTGTACTTTTGCCGGTCCCGCGATGCCCCATGACCATCACGCCGCCAATGCGCGGGTCCACGACGTTGAGCAACAGGCACAGTTTCATTTCCTCTTGCCCGACAATGGCGGTGAAGGGATAAAGCGGCGGGGTTCGCATGCGGTTACCCATAAACCCCCTTCAGGACTTGCTTTCTGAAAATGCTTCAACCGGCTCAGCCCCGGCTGTGTTTTGGCTTTGGGGCTATTTCTATACTAAGGTGGGGCTATGCCAGTTACCCGGGTCATTGCCGTCACTGTTGCCAAAACGTAACAGTCCATTCATGGTTGGGGCAATGGGAGTTGCTTGCCAACGGGTCAAAGTTGGTAGATTAGGGGTGCCGGCTAAAGGGTTGTTATGGATGACGTGGTGTCCTTACCCTTGACCCATCCCAGCCACTTTCTCAACCGGGAAAAAAGCTGGTTGCGCTTCAACGACCGGGTGTTGCACGAGGCATTAGATAACCGCACGCCCCTGTTGGAGCAGGTGAAATTTTTAGCCATCTTCAGCACTAACTTAGACGAATACTTCATGGTGCGAATTGATGCCCTGCGCGACCAGATTGAGGCCAACGTCACCACGCCGACGCCCGATGGTTTAACCCCCCAGGAGCAGTTGGATTTAATCAGTGAGCATTTGGCGCCGGTGGTTGCGCAACAGCATGAGTATTTTGCCAAACACTTGCGTCCCCGTTTGGCGGAGGCGGGGGTCGTGATTGCGGATTACCCCGACTTGACGCCAGAGCAAAAAGCCTACCTGCACCACGACTTCATGCGGCGGGTCTTTCCCATCCTGACGCCCCTGGCGGTGGACCCCGGCCATCCTTTTCCCTACATGTCCAACCTGAGTCTGAACCTGGCGGTGCTGCTGCGGGACAGCCAAACCGGTCAGCAGCATTTTGCGCGGGTGAAAGTCCCCACCAAGGCGGCGTCGAATCCGGGGGGCAGGGCTCTCAAGCGGTTTGTCACTCTGCCGGAACCCCTGCGACCGGCGGGGGTGCGCTGGTTAGGCGTGCCGTTGGAGCAAATCATCGGTCACCATCTCGAGAGCCTGTTTCCGGGGATGGAGATTGTGGGCTGGTACCCCTTTCGGGTGACGCGGGATGCGGACCTGGAAATCCGGGAGGACGAGGCGGGCGACCTGCTGGCGGAGGTGGAAAAGGAGGTCCGCCGTCGCCGTTACGGTCGCGATGCCACGCGTCTGGAAATTGCCCAGGACGCGCCGCCTTTGGTGCGGGAGATTCTCACCCAAGGGCTGCACATCAGCGACCCCTGGATTTACAACATCAACACGCTCATCAACCTAGGGGATTTGATGGAACTGGCGTTTTTGCCCTTCCCCGATCTGCGCGACCCGGATTGGACGCCCGTGTTGCCAGCCATTTTTGAGGAAAAAGCCTACAGCGATGCCCTGAACGGGATTGACTGGTTCAACTTGATCCAGCAGGGGGATGTGCTGGTGCATCACCCTTACCATTCCTTTGCCGGGACGGTAGAGCGGTTTATCGAGCAGGCGGCCAACGACCCGGACGTATTGGGGATCAAAATGACGCTGTATCGCACCTCCGGGGACTCCCCCATTGTCCAGTCGCTGATCACGGCGGCGGAAAACGGGATTCAGGTGGCGGTGCTGGTGGAACTCAAGGCGCGCTTTGACGAGGAAAACAACATCCAGTGGGCCAAACGGCTCGAGCAGGCTGGGGTGCATGTGGTGTATGGACTCATCGGCCTGAAAACCCACTGCAAGGTGGCGCTGGTCGTGCGTCGGGAAGGAGATGACATTCGCCGCTACATCCACCTGGGCACCGGCAACTACAACTCGAAAACGGCGCGGATTTACACCGATTTGGGGATGTTGACCTGTCGCGAGGACGTGGCTGCCGATGTCTCGGAGTTGTTCAACTTTCTCACGGGCTATTCGCGGCAGCGGCAATACCGGCGGCTGCTGGTGGCTCCTGTCAGCATGCGCGAGGAAATGGTGCGGCTGATTCGCTACGAAGCCGAGCAGGCCCGTCACGGCAAACCCGCCCACATTTTTGCCAAGATGAATGCCTTAGCAGACACCGACATCATTCTGGAACTCTACCAGGCATCCCAGGCGGGCGTGGACATTCGTTTGCTCGTGCGGGGGATGTGTACCCTGCGACCGGGCGTGCCGGGGTTAAGCGAGCGGATCCGGGTCGTGAGCATCATCGGGCGATTTTTGGAGCATTCGCGGGTGTTCTGGTTTCACCACGGCGGCGAAGACCTGATGTACATTGGCAGTGCGGACTGGCGGACGCGCAACCTGGACCGACGGGTAGAAACCCTGGCGCCGGTGCTAGACGCTGGTCTCAAGCGGGAATTGCAGGAGATCATGGAACTGATGTGGAACGACAACCGCCAGGCCTGGGATTTGCAGCCCGATGGCACCTATATCCAGCGGATGCCAGGTCCAGGCGAACCGGAGCGAGGTTCCCATGCCCTGTTGATGCAGCGGGCCCTCGCGGAAGCCAATGCCCTGGTTTAGTGGCAGGGATAACGCTTTTACAGCTTGGAAAGCCAAGGACGAAGCCGGGCTCTGCAGCCTGAAGCGATTATCGCCACAACCCTACCCCTACACCCAGGCTCAACACGCCCACCAACAAAAAGGCTAGCGTGACCCCCCACAAATCCCGAAAATAGGCCAGCCGGGCTACCTGTGGTCGCTGGGGATGATAGAGCACTGGTACCGTATCACCGACTCTGCACCCCAAATTCCCCACTTGGGACGTAAAACGCACAAGCTGGCGGTTAGGTAACACAAATTCCACGACCGGATAACAGGCGTCGTAGGGCACCCTTCCCACTCGCTGGCGACGGTATTCTAAATCAATCACCCGTCCTGACGTTTTCACGGCCACTTGCAGCAGTTGGTACGTCCGTAATACTTCCCACAGTCCCCAACCTGTGAACCCTGCGCCCATCAGTAAAGCCAAAATGCTGCCAAGCAGGCGCTGACTCGTCATCCCTTCCCCAAAACTGCCTATAATGCTGGGCAAGTCCTGTTACCTAATTTACTACCGATGGGAGAAGCCAAACGACGCCAAGCCCAGGCGCAACCATCCCCCAAGGCGAACCAGGTGGCGCTTTGGTGGCAACAATTTCTCAAATGGACAACGCGGGGGACCTGGGTCGGGATTGGGTTGCTGGTGATCATCTGGGTCACGGTACGGTTTATTGGGCCAGGTTTTGGGTGGTGGCAACTAGCGGGTGAATAGATTGACAAAGACGTTGGTGGGCAGCGTTGCGCTCCTGGTGGCCCAACCAGTCTATGGCGGCCCCAACCCCACCGTACGTTTAGCTGACACACCGACGCCTGGCCCCTGGTTTGCTGCGCAACTCATTGCCCAGGAAATGAATACGACGCCGGGACGACCGTTGCGTATCTACGACCGACACATCGCCCATATGTTTGCCGTCACGGAAGCGTTGTGTCGCCGGTTTCCCCAGGTGCAGGGTTGATAACTGTTTAATGTTTTATGTACGCTTATATGGGCATCTAGCCATGAAATTGAGTGAGTGGTGCCAGCGGTTGTGCGTCTGACATTGAGCTACCAAGCGCGGATTGCCACCAGCTCAGAACAGCATCAGGTGCTGTCTGCCTACGCGGAATTATTTGGCCGGGTGGAGCGGTCTCTCTTTGCCGCGGTGGTTGCTGGGCGGGACAAAAACCAGATAAAACGGGAATTTCTGCAACGGTTTGGTATCACTGCTAGACAATTCAACAGTGCGCGTGTGGAGCTAGAAGGACGCCTACGGGCTGTCAAGGAACGTCAAGCAACACAAGTTGAACAGTTGCCGCAGAAGATACGTCAAGCACAACAGATTATTAAGAAGGAAAAACGTCGGTTTGTCTTGCACCAGAAGCAACGCCGCTTGGCTAGGTTGCAAAGTCAACTGGCGCGTCTGGAAGCCGACAGGCGCAGTGGCAAGATACGACTGTGTTTCGGTTCTAATTCCTTATTTCGCCAGCAGTTTGCTCTGGCGGCCAACGGTTATCGCTCCCATGCAGAATGGTTAGCCGACTGGCGGTTGAGCCGCTCTCGACAGTTTTTCGTACTTGGTAGTCAGGATGAGACAGCCGGTAATGTGTCATGCCAAGCCGTACCGGAAGCTGACGGGATGTTCACGCTTTATCTGCGCGTGCCCGATGCACTCGTGCAGCGGTTTGCTAACTGTTTGTCTCCCGGGCTGCAACAAAGGGGGAAGAAAGTCTACCTGAAGCTAACGGGTATTCGGTTTGCGTATGGCCAGGACCAAATTGTACAAGCGTTGCAGGGAGTGAAGGTACGCACCACGACCTGTCGTAGCAAAGCCACGACCAAGCGTATTGGCACACCCGTCAACTATCGTTTCATACGGGATGAGCGTGGTTGGCGTGTGATGGTCAGTGTTGAACCGATGCCACCAGAGCCGGTGACCAACCGAGCGGCTGGTGCTATTGGTGTGGACATCAATGCTGACCACTTAGCCGTAACCGAAATGGACCGGTACGGGAATTGGGTGAGCTCCTGGCGGTTGGACCTAGACCTGGATGGGAAAACCGCTGGTCAGAAGCAGGCGGTGATTTTGGAAGCCTGCGCCCAGGTTGCGCGGTTAGCAGCAGAGAAGGGGAAGCCTTTGGTTGTAGAAGAGCTCGACTTTCAACGGAAGCGAGCACAACTAGAGAGTGAATCGCCCCGCCGTTGCCGCCAGTTGTCGAGTTTTGCTTACCGTAAGATTCTCACGGGTCTCAAGTCCGCTGCGTTGAGAGCGGGGGTGGAAGTGTGTGAAGTCAACCCAGCCTACAGCACTGTCATTGGTGCGGTTAATTACGCCAGGAAACTTGGCATTTCACCCCATCTTGCCGCGGCGTTGGTGTTGGCTAGAAGAGTTTTGCGCCTGAGTGAACGACCCGTTGGTCAGGGGACAGTCATTGTTCCTTGGCGTGGCGGTCATGTCACCTTCTCTCTACCTGCAAGGAATCGAGAGAAGCATGTATGGTCGTTTTGGCGGGAAGTTGCTCGGGCGCAAGCGGCGGTCGTACCGCAGTCACTGGGTCGTGCGAGTCTCCGGCTACCACCGGTTGGAGATGACCGACCACCTGGTCATCTGTTAGCCGACACATGGCCTGAGTGCAGCAGTGACTTGCCGGTGGGAGTCCGGCACGCTCCGCTCCTGCAGGTGGCGGGAGAAGTTGTTGGGAGTGCCGTTTGCCCAGCAGCCTGTGGATAATTGTCCATAGTTTTAGGAACGGTTGGCGGTGGGACTACCGAGCAGGTAGCGGCGCAATTCCGATGGGTGAATTTCGCATCCCCTGCGAAATGGCCGCTGCCATGAAACGTCAATTCGAGCCGAGTTCAACCCAAACGATTGTCATCCAAGTCGGTCGTCAATCCCAGAATTTGTCGATTCAGCCCTTAAACATCACAGGTGAGCGAGTCTTGGCCTGGTTGGATGTCGCAGAAACATTTCGCCCGTGGGTTCATGGCCGGGGCCAAATCCAGCAAATCATGGGTACCCTGCGACGGGTGAAAATTCCTGTTCTTTTGCCGGATGAACCCTTGCGTCGGCATGGTGTGCAGTTGTTTTTCGTAAGTACCGTGCCCAGCCCCAATGAGTACCTTATTGAGCTGTTCACATTCCCAGGTTGCCGAGTGGGAGCTTGTACCGTTGGTTCCTTCAGTGGTCGGTGGGGCGGCAAGTTGGCTATCCCTAAAAAGGAATGGCCCCGCGATACCCATCAAATGGTTCGTTTAGCCAAGGGTATCCAGGGACAATTTATTAAGACGTGCGGAGCCTACTGCACTAGTTTTGTACAGTGGGTCAGCAATGGCGTGTTGTACGAAATCAGCGCCCGAGATGCCGACCGAGATAGCCTTGTGCAACTTGCCAATCAGGCCATCCAGGCCGGTCCGCGTTAACCTAACGCCTTTAACAGGCCAATTAATCCCTTGCCAGTGAGCAGCTCCAGAATAATCAGCGATACAAACCCAATCATGGCAAGCCGCCCGTTCAATCGTTCGGCGTATTCCGTAAACCCCACCCGCGACACGTCATCCACATACATTCGCGGTTCAATCGCAAAATTGTTCAACCGCCCGCCACTTTCTACCGTGTAGCCCCGAGGCCGTGTCATTTCTTGCTGCGTCATGCTGACTCTCCTAAAACTTTACGTTATTGTACTATTCTAATCCGAATGTTAACTTTTGTAAAGGGTTGGGTTGCAACCGGCGCTGTAGAGTCAGAAAAACTGAGGACGCGGTGAAGATAATAGGCCTATAGCTATGACACAGGCAGCAACCAGAGCCCTGGATGTTTCCACGTTACTTGCTTCCCAAGGGCGATAACCTAAATGTTTTCTGCTATAGATAACAGGGCTTAGAACCAGCAACGGAGCCGCTCCCTGTGACCCGAGGGATGACAATGATATACGACGAAAAAAAAAGCCAGTGGGTTGTTCACCCACTAGCTGTTGGATTCATGGCCTACGGGACTGGGGGGTTATTTCCCCTCGGAAAAGTCGGCGTCAATCACGTCCCCTTCGCTCGAACTGCGGGTTGAGCCGCTGCTAGCGCCGCTGTTGCCGCTCGTACTGGCGGCCTGTTGATAGAGGTTGGTGCTGACCGAGTAGAGGGTTTGCTCCAGGTCGTTTTTCAGGGTCCTGATGCGGTCGTAGTTTTCCTGGTTGATGGCCTCCCGCAGGTCTTTCACCAGCGCTTCGAGCTTGTTTTTGTCCGCTGCTGGAATCTTGTCGCCGATGTCCTTGAGTTGCCGCTCGGCTTGGTAGGCCAAGGAGTCGGCCTGGTTTTTTAGGTCCACCTTCTCCCGTTTTTCGCGGTCTGCTGCCGCATTCAACTCGGCTTCCCGGATCATCCGCTCCACTTCTTCTCTGGGTAGGGTGGACGCACCGGTAATGGTGATGGACTGGGATTTGCCGGTGGCTTTGTCCCGCGCCGTCACGCTCAAGATCCCGTTGGCGTCAATGTCGAAGGTGACTTCGATTTGGGGTACTCCACGCGGCGCTGGCGGAATGCCATCTAGCCGGAACGTCCCCAAACTCTTGTTGTCGCGGGCCATTTCCCGTTCCCCTTGCAGGACGTGGATTTCCACGTTGGTCTGGTTGTCCACCGCCGTGGAGAATATCTCCGTCTTCCGGGTAGGGATGGTGGTATTGCGGGGGATGATCTTGGTCATGACGCCACCCAGGGTTTCCACCCCTAAGGACAAGGGCGTGACGTCTAGCAACAGGATGTCCTTGACTTCGCCAGCGAGCACCCCTGCTTGGATCGCCGCCCCAACCGCCACCACTTCGTCTGGGTTGACGCTCTGGTTGGGTTCCTTGCCCAGCATTTGCCGCACCAGTTGCTGGATGGCGGGAATCCGAGTCGAACCCCCCACCAGCACCACCTCGTCAATCTTGCTTTTATCGAGTTTGGCGTCGCGCAGGGCCTGCTCCACTGGGCCTTTGCACCGGTCAATCAAGTCCGCGCACAACTGCTCAAATTTAGCCCGCGTCAAGGTCATTTCTAGGTGCTTCGGCCCGTCTTGAGTGGCGGTAATAAACGGCAGGTTGATGTCGGTTTGGGTGACGCTGGAGAGTTCAATCTTGGCCTTTTCCGCCGCTTCGGTGAGCCGTTGCAAGGCTTGCTTGTCCTTGCGTAGGTCAATGCCCTCCTTAGCTAGGAAGTCCTCGGCCATCCAGTCCACAATTCTCTTGTCAAAGTCGTCGCCCCCCAGGTGAGTGTCCCCAGCGGTGGCTAACACTTCAAAGACGCCGTCGCCCACCTCCAGAATGGACACGTCGAACGTCCCACCCCCCAGGTCAAACACCAGGATGGTCTCGTTGGTTTTCTTGTCCAAGCCGTAGGCCAGGGACGCCGCCGTAGGTTCGTTGATGATCCGCAGCACCTCCAGCCCCGCAATCCGGCCCGCGTCTTTGGTGGCTTGGCGTTGCGAGTCGTTGAAGTAGGCCGGCACTGTAATCACCGCCTGGGTCACCGGTTCCCCCAGGTACTTACTGGCGTCGTCCACCAGCTTGCGCAACACCTGAGCCGAAATTTCCTCCGGCGCAAACTGTTTCCCCAGTACAGGGCAGTCGAGTTTGACATTGCCATTGCTGTCCCGCAGGACCTTGTAGGATACCTGTTTGGCTTCACCTGTAACTTCATCGTACTTGCGCCCGATAAACCGCTTCACCGAATAGAAGGTGTTTTCCGGGTTGATCACCGCCTGGCGCTTGGCAATTTGCCCCACCAGCTTGTCGCCGTTTTTGGTGTAAGCTACAACCGAGGGCGTGGTGCGAAACCCTTCTGCGTTGGCGATGACCACCGGCTGCCCCCCTTCCATTACGGCGATAACCGAGTTGGTTGTCCCTAAATCAATCCCGACAACTTTAGCCATGAATCCCTCGCACTCCTAAAAAATTTTTGCTGGGACAAGTCCCGCATCTCCTATGATGGGTGATGGGAAGAAGGCTGGAAAGGTGGGGTTTCCGAACTTAGGCTTGGCGTTTTTGAAACGCCTCTACGATGTCCATGTAGGCCAGTTGACCCTGCATGGGGATGAGATCCAACAGGGGAATCTGCCGTCGCCCACCCCCAATCTCGACCGGAATTTCCCGCAACAGCGCCAGCGCCTGTTCCTCCCGCAAGGGGCCTTTCTGGACTTGCTCGTAAATGCGCTGGGCCAGGACCTTATCCAGCTTGGCATCCCGCAGGTACAAGTGCCAGCGCGCAATATCCATGTAAACTCGGTCGCCCAGGTCAGCGGCCAAGCGCTCGATGATTTCCGTGACCTCCGGGTTGCTCATGCAGTTGTGGGCTAACGGCTACTCCTACCTTAGCCTACCGTGCCCTCCAGCTTCAGCGACAACAATTTGTCAGCTTCCACGGCAAATTCCATCGGCAACTGGTTGAACACATCCCGGCAAAAGCCGCTGATCATCATCGCCACCGCTGCCTCTGGGTCAATCCCCCGTTGTTGGCAGTAGAACAGTTGCTCTTCGCCAATTTTGGACGTTGACGCTTCGTGTTCCACTCGCGCCGTCGGGTTTTGCACCTGGATCACCGGCACCGTATTGGCCTGGGAGTGGGCGCCAATCAGCAAAGAGTCACATTGGGTATAGTTGCGAGCATACTCAGCTTTGGGGTTGACTCGCACCAGGCCCCGGTAGGTGTTGCGCGACTGACCGGCGGAAATGCCTTTCGAGACGATCCGCGAGCGCGTATGCCGCCCCACATGAATCATCTTGGTGCCCGTGTCCGCCTGCTGGTGGTGATTTGTCAAAGCCACCGAGTAAAATTCACCGACGGAATGGTCGCCCACCAGCACACAACTGGGGTATTTCCAGGTGATGGCCGACCCCGTTTCCACCTGCGTCCAGGAAATTTTCGAGTTCACTCCCTGGCACAGGCCGCGCTTGGTCACGAAGTTGTAAATACCCCCCTTGCCGTCCTTGTCACCGGCGTACCAGTTTTGGACCGTGGAGTACTTAATTTCAGCATTGTCCAGCGCCACCAATTCCACCACCGCCGCGTGGAGCTGGTTGCTGTCATACATGGGGGCTGTACACCCTTCTAGATAACTCACATAACTGCCTTCATCGGCGATGATGAGCGTCCGTTCAAACTGTCCTGATTCCCCATTGTTGATGCGGAAATAAGTAGACAACTCCAGGGGGCAACGAACGCCCTTGGGGATATACACAAACGACCCATCGCTAAAGACCGCCGAATTCAACGCTGCGTAATAGTTATCCCCAATCGGCACCACCGAACCCAGGTACTTTTTCACCAAATCGGGATACTCCCGCAGCGCCTCCGACATGGAACAAAAGATAATCCCCAACTTGGCCAAATCCTTCTTGAAGGTTGTGGCAATGGAAACACTGTCAAAAATCGCATCGACCGCCACATTTGCCAGGCGTTTTTGCTCGGATAAGGGAATCCCCAACTTTTCAAATGTCGCTAACAACTCGGGGTCCACCTCGTCGAGACTATCTAGCTTCTTCTTAGTCTTTGGCGCTGAGTAATAAACAATCTTTTGGTAATCAATGGGGGGATAACTGACGGCTGCCCACGTGGGAACTGGCATCGTCAACCAATGCCGGTAAGCCCGCAAGCGAAACTCCAACATGAAGTCTGGCTCTTTTTTCTTGGCCCAAATCGTCCGAATGACCTCCTCGTTTAACCCCGCGGGGATGACATCGGCCTCAATGGGGGTCACAAATCCGTACTGGTAGGGACGACTAACCAACTGCTCGAGCGTGGACGTCTTCATCACTGACGGTACCCTCTCTACCTAAGGAGTTTCGCAACGCGGATGTTGCTTTAGTTCTGATTATAGGATAATTAAGCAACTTGCGCCTTGTCAAAGTTTCCTTAAAATGGAACGTAGAATCTGGCTATTTTCGTCACGCTGCTGGGGAGTCAACACGTGGCACCGACGGAGCAGGCATCTACCAAGCAGGATATTCTAGACCAGTTGTTGCGGCGGGGGCAAGCGACGGCTCAGGAACTAGCGGCTTGTTTGCAAATCACGCCCCAAGCAATCCGGCGTCACCTGAAGGATTTGGAGCAGGAGGGCCTAATTCAGTACGTCACGCAGGGGGGCGGGATGGGGCGGCCCCAACATTTGTACACCTTGAGCCGCAAGGGCCGGGCGCAGTTCCCCCATCGCTATGGTGAATTTGCGGTGGATTTACTCTCAACGCTGCACCAGACACTGGGCCACGAGGCAGTGGGACGGATTCTCGCGCAACAGTGGCAGGCCAAGGCGGAGGCCTACCGGGCGGCAATTGGGGATGGGGATTTGGAAACGCGGATCCAGCGGCTGGTGCAACTGCGGCGCTCAGAGGGGTACATGGCGGAATTTCAAGTGACGCCGCAGGGGTTTGTAGTGACCGAGCATATTTGTGCGATTGCCGTGGTCGCCGAGAATTTTCCCCGCGTGTGCAAACACGAATTGGAACTCTTCGCCACCGCGTTGCCCGATTGCACGGTCGAGCGCACCCACTGGATTGTCAATGGCCAGCACCAGTGCGCCTACCTGATTCGCCCCAAGGTCAACAGCGTTGATACCGCAGCCCCGGCAGTTGGGTGATGTGACCCTGGAGTTC
>JANXAM010000009.1:0-12080 GCA_025062155.1 Gloeomargarita sp. SKYB120
GCACTTGTTGGCCAGTGGCTTCTAAAGGCTTACAGCGGTCAATCTGATGAAATTTTCATGGGGGATGTAATCGTATAGACCACTAGCATTGAACCGCCTTACTGGGCGTTTTAGCAGGGGGGTCCTTTAGGGGTGGTTAGCAATAACTTTTTGAGAATGGTGATTCTCATAAGTTGACAGAACGTCTATAGCTATGTCGCCTAGGCAACAGGTGCAGCGACAGGGTAGATTGGGTGGGAAGTGTTCCAGGGAGGCCCGCGCCATGTTCACCCGGCAGCAGATCGAAAAATTTTTGTTCTTGGATATCGAAACCGCACCAGCCAAGGCGGAATTTGCCGAACTGGATGAAGAAATGCAGTTGTTTTGGGAGAAGAAAGCCAGGCAGTATTACAAAGTGGGGCCACAGGCGGAATTTGATGTTGCGAGCGCCTATGTGGAAAAAGCGGCATTCTTTTCCGAATTCAACCGGGTCGTGTGCGTGGCGTTCGGGTATATTCGCTGGGTGGACGACCAACCGCTAGCCCATCTCCAATCTTTCTGCGAATTCGATGAAAAAGATGTTTTACTGAAAACCCAGCAATTGCTCAGCCAGCCGCGCACCCAGGATTACACCCTATGCGGGCATAATATCAAGGAATTTGATTGCCCAGTACTGGCCCGCCGGATGTTGATCCATGGCATCCTTCCCCTTCCTAGACAACTCAATAACTACGGCAAAAAACCCTGGGAAATCCCCCACGTGGATACGATGGAGTTGTGGAGGTTTGGCGAAATGAAAAATCATACGAGCTTGGCGCTTTTGGCGCGTTTATTCAACATCCCAAGCCCCAAGGCTGATATGGATGGCAGCCAGATGTTTCAACTGTACTGGCGGGAGAGAAACTTGCCAAAAATTAAGGAGTATTGTGAAGGGGATGTGCGGGCGACGATGAACCTGGTTCTGCGCCTATCGGGCATGCCACTCCTCAGAGCGGGCGTTCACCCTAGATTGCTATAGCTAAAATCACAAAACTTGACATAAGCTACGGATAGTTTCATTGACCAAAGATTGCAGATTCTCGATTGCACTCACCTGTAGCTTACGCACCTTTTGCTTAATCCGATACCACACCTGTTCGCTTGGATTCAAATCGGGTGAATAACTCACACCCAGCCGCTTCCATCACTTGCCTAACCGCCGCCTGTCCATCACTATCTTTTTGCCAGAACCAATCGCTGGTAATAACCACTCCGTCAACCAAGCTAAAGCTCCCTATCCAGGTTAATGGCTCGATGAATCTCCCGAGATAATCACCACCCATCATATCCCACCCGCCTTCTTGCCATAATTACCCCAGCCATACTCATAAACTGCTCGCTGGTCAATGCCGGATTGGTCTATGTAAACGACTTCTTCCGACTTCACATCCTTCATTTTCTCGAGATATGCTTGCCGCTCTTGCTCGTCTTTTAAGCGCCCTACGAATCGTCATACTAGCTGCTATTTCCTTCTGGGTCAGACTGGAATTTGCTTCGACAAACTTGCGAAATTTATGACTATGCCCCTTTTGGTAAGCAATCACCGGTTTTAGACCATTGTTTGAGCCAACGTTGTAACGTGCGATATCTCACTTCGACGAGTGTTGCACTCCCCAAGACCGCTTCAATAGCTTTCTGACCTAAGTCTGTGTTGTAAGGCATAGACATCACTCCGTAACCTATCAGCCTTATTCTACGTCAGACTAAATGTTTTTAGCTATAGAAGTGTAGAGACGGCAAAAAAGTTACGGAAGAGGGTACCGCTTATTTGGCGAATCGGAAGGTAATTCCGCAATCTCAACACCCAGCCAGTGGCAAAGGGAGTGGTAGGACGTCCTTGATTGGGCACTTCAACAACACACTTCGACAGCGAGTGAGTCGCTTGACTCGGAGAACTCTGTCTTTTTCTAAAAACCTAGAAAATCACATCGGCATTATATTCAACTTCATCTACCACTATAATGCATCATTACTTAAATAGCACTACTCCCTAGGTTTGTCATCTTCTGATTCGCAAGGCACAGCTCCGTCCTTGGTTCTCTCAAACTAAAGCGGCTTAGCTGTAAAGGCGACGCAAAGGGTAATCTTTACAATTGTTTACAATTGGGTTAGGTAGAGACGGGGGGTTGGCGGTGCTTTGGCATGGTGAGTGGGCGGCCCTAGCGGCGGCGTTTTTGTGGGCGGCGACGTCGCGGATGTACGCCGGTTGGGGTACGCTGTTCGCGCCTTTGCTGTTGAACTGGCTTAAGGGCGTGACGGCTTTGGGGATGTTTGTCCTGACGCTAGCGGTGCGCCGGGAATCTTGGCCAGTGGTGAGCGGCGAAACCTGGCTGGGTTTGGCGCTGAGTGGCATTTTGGGCATCGGCATCGGAGACACGGCGTTTTTTGCGGCGCTGAATACGCTGGGGGTGCAGCGGACTTTGCTGATGGATACCTTGTCGCCAGTGCTGGTGACGCTGCTGGCCTGGGTGACCTTGGGGGAAAGTGTACGCCCAGTGCAGTTGCTAGGAGTCGGTCTGACAGTGACGGGAGTGGCCCTGGTGGTCACCGAACGCCCCGTGAGCGTGCGGGAAAAGTTCCACTTCTGGCCGGGGTTGGCCTGGGGACTTGTGTTTTCCCTGTCCCAGGCCACAGGTGTGGTGCTATCCCGCTGGGCGTTGTCTGCTTCTCCCGTTACTCCCTTGTGGAGTACCACCATTCGGCTGGCGGCGGGCGTTGCTGTCCTGAGCCTGGGGGTGCGGCGACCCGTGTGTGCGCGGGGCTGGTGGGCAATCCGCAAACAACCAACCTGGCTGCTCAGTATTGCAGGCACTGCTTTTCTGAGTACCTACGCCGGGATTTGGTTGCAACAGACAGCCCTGAAGTGGGCGCCGGCGGGGATTGCCCAGACGTTGAGCAGCACCAGTCCTCTCTTTGCCCTGCTGTTGGCCTGGGGATGGGGTGAGCGAGTCAGTTGGCGGGCTTGGCTGGGCGTGGCGTTGGCAATTGCTGGGTGCGCCTGGTTGTTCCAAGGCACCTAGGACAACTGCACTTGCTGGGACAGGCGGGCGAGAATCTGGGGCTTGAGCCGTTCGTACTCCCGGCGCAGTAACTCTTTGCTCAGCTCAGGTACAGGGGCCAGGCGTGATAGTTGCCCTTGGTCAGCCCATTCCTGCAACAGAGGACGCTGGGCGGTGGCGATGGAGACCTCTAGGCGATGACGGAATTTCCCCGGCTCCTCTAGGCTGAACAGCAGCAGGTAATAGTGCCCAATTTCCGCCAGGCACCGGCAAATCTCTTGACCTTCTGGGCGGCACAGGTCCAGGTAACAGGGCAGCCAGCGGGGTTCCTGGTTCACCTGGTACAGGGCTGTAATCCACAGCACCATCGGGTGGGGCGCCGGCGTGAAGATGAACTGGTTGTAACAGCGATTGAGCACCCGCTGGTTGATCTCCGCCTGGGGCAACATTGCCCAAAGACTGGGGATATAGGAGGAACCCACCGGGATACGCTTGGGAAAGACGATTTTTTGAATGGGTTTGTCGGGGGGCCAACTTAACAGTTCCCAGACGTTGGCGGCCCGCTCCAGGCTCGGTCCCGTAGAAACCTGGGGATGGTAGGTGTAATCGCCAAGGGGTGCAGCCGCTAAAGGAGAACGCAAACTTTGCTCAATCCGGTCCAGGGCCTGGAGCACCTCCCCAATGTGAGCTGGGCGGTCTTTCGGGTCTTTGGCCAAGCAGTGCTGAATCAGGCGCTCCAGTTCTGGGTTCTTGGGCAGTTTTGGGTTAATGGATTGCAGTGACGGGGGCGCTTGGAGATGGTGCGCGCGATACCAGGCGCCAATGGACTCGATGGGGGCTTGAATCGGCACCTGACCCGTGAGCATCTCAAACATCATCACCCCAAAGCTGTAGATGTCGGAGCGCTGGTCAAGGCTGCGGCCCTCCAGTTGCTCCGGGGAACAGTAGGCCAGGGTGCCGGTAAAGTGGGACGTCTGGTTGCTCTCGGGGTTCTCGTTGATGAACTTTGCGATCCCAAAATCCAGAATCTTCACCAGCATCCCCAGCCCTGGGTCTCGCACCACAAAAATGTTGCTGGGCTTGATGTCACGGTGGATAACGCTCCACAGTTGTCCATCTATTTCAATGCCCTGGTGCGCCGCCTGCAACCCCCGCGCAATCTGTTGGGCAATAGGCAGAAATTGCTCCAGTGACAGGGGCTGGACGTCTATCATTTCCCGCAGGCTTTCCCCCTGGAGGTACTCCATCACGTAAAAGGGCAGCTCGCTTTCGTCGTCCACCCCGTAGTCCATCACCCGGACGATGTGGATGCTTTTGTTCCCCAATAGGGCGCAGGCGCGGGCTTCGCTGGCAAACCGCTCTTTGCTCTTTTCATCCAGCAAGGTCTGGGACAGGAACTTCACCGCCACCGGCACACCCCCCAAGACGGTATCGGCGGCTTGGTACACTTTACCCATGCTGCCCCGCCCGACGATGGCTTGCAACTTATAGCGTTTTGCCAGTAGCCGACCGATCCAGGGGTCTTGCCCTTTAGCGCTCATGCCTGGCCCTCTTCCGCCCACAACCCATGCGTTTGCCCCCGTGCCATTGATTCTATCCTACACAAACCCATGCGCTTCCATGAGCGGGTTGCGGGTGGGCGGTTCCACCAGGCCGTAGTCGTAGAGAAAGCGGCGCAGGCGGTCGTAGCTACTTCCCCAAACCGTCACCGGTTCGGTCTGGTGCTTGAGTTGGACCTGCTGCGGTGTCAGCCAATCAGCTAAGTCAGCCTGGGCCAGGTAGTGATAGGTGGTCCCCCCGACCAGTAAATCCATCCCTAGGGATTTGGTGACCGCCTCCAGATGAAATGCCGCGTTGACCGTATCCCCCAGCGCCGTGTACTCGGGGCGATGACCGGTACCGGTGTTGCCTACCATCGCGTAGCCCGTGTTGATCCCTGTCCCTAAGCGCAACGGGAAAGGCAAGGGGTACTGCACATGCAGGTTACTGGTGGCGCGGTGGGTGCCCCAGACTGCTCGTAAAATCCGCAACCAATCCCCCGGGCGGGGTTCGTTCTGGGCGTGGAACCAGACCGCCATGACCGCATCCCCAATGTACTTGTCCACTTGTGAACCGTAGCGTTGCACGATGTCCCCCACCTGCCGGAACCAGGTGCCCACGACTTGGGCCAGGAGCGACTCGGGAATTTGCCGCACCAGGGGGGTAAAGTCCCGCAGGTCCATCACCACCACCGTCATCAGGCACCGCACCCTCATGTCGGACGTTGGGTGGTCCCACGCTGGCGTCGCTAGGGCGGGGTTAGGGGTCAACTGCGCCGAGGCATGATGGGTAAATTGCATCCGGGTCTGACCAAAGGTCACCTCGTCCCGGTGCTGTAACCGTACCGGCACCGTCACTCGCCGCCCGTTGACAAACGTGCCGTTGCGACTCCCTAAGTCAATCACGTAGAATTCCTGTTCCCCGAGCCGCTGGATGAGGGCGTGCATCCGTGAGACCCAGGGACTACTCAACACAATGGCCGCCCGGTCGCTGCGACCAATGGTCCACGTGCCCATGCCGACCAGCGCATAGTGTGCCTCCGGTTGCCCTGTGGCCCCCAACTGTACCAAGTAGGCTGGCGCACCTGCTGCTGTCGCCACCGCCGCTTCGGTAATGACGGTCAATCCGGGTCATGGTCCTTTCTCCTCACCAAGATATACACGGTGGTATAGGCCGGCCATCCGCGATTATACGCAAAAAATTCGCGCCGGCTGGCAAAGACCCCCGCCAGGTGGTCCAACTGAGCCAAGTTCGCCGAGAAAGCGCCCCCAGTATCGGCAATCACCCCCAGCAGCCACTGCCTCGGCCCCCGTTCCAGCAGCACGACGCGCCCAAGGCCCACATTCCATACGTCGCCGGCCAAGGTCACCCCGGGGCGAATCTCAATCTTACTCTCGCTGGTGTGGCCGTAGCCCCGAATCGCGCCCACTTCCCGGAAATACCAGTAGCGCTGTTGTTCCCAGGGCGGAACCCCTGGCACAAAGGGCAGGCCGTTGTGGCGGTCCACGTTGAAATAGGCGGTGGTGCGGTCGGGAAATTGCACCAGGACGGTTCCCTGCAGGAGCGCCTCCTCCAGCCCCGCGCGGGTCAGGTACGCCAGGGGGGTCACCTTGTGGGCGTCAGGACGACCGGGCGCCAAAGCCCCCGCCAGCACCTCCTGTTTCGTATAGCGCCTGTAGAACGCATCCGTCACCCACTCGTCACGGATTTGGTATAGGGCGTGGCGATAGGCCCCCCTCGGTTGACGGCAACCCGGCTGGCGAAACACGGCGTACTGGGTGAGGCGCAAGCGGGGGAACAGGCCGCCGTCTGGCCGGTAGGCTCGCCAGCTCAAGGCGCGCAGGTGCCGGCGCAAAAAGGCGGGGTCTTGTAACCGCAGCGGGCGCCCCCGCGTCAAGTCCTCCAGCAGCACCTCAATTAAAAAATCCAAGGTCTGGGTGACGTCGGCTACCGAGATGCCCAAAGCCCCCAACAGGCCAGGCCGTTGCGCCACGACATCTTGGTCCCCGTACTCTCGGAAATACCGGCGGGTGTTGATCAAAACAATCAGCAGCGCGTGGGGGTCAAAACGCACCGTGCCCCCTGGCAAGGGCTGGTCTTGTAAAATCTGCTGCGGTTGCACCAGATAACGGCTTTGTCCGAATTCGTCCACCACCGTGTACAGGTTGGTGGCGCTGACCGGCCCGCCCGCCAATAGCAGCGCCAGTGCCCCTAAAACCCCTAACCCTAGCCGCGCCATAAGTGTCTATATTACGCTAAAGGGCGAAGCATGGACATTTGGTGTTGGGCCTGTTAAACTGCCACCACTGAACCATGTCCGACGCTATGGCGCCTCCTCCGGTTTCTGCGATTGCGCGAGCTGTGGCCGAAGTCGTGCCGCTGTTGGTGCGTTACCGCTACGAAGCTGATGAGGCGCAAGCGACGGCGCGGGTTGAAACTTGGGCCAAAACCTACCCAGTGGAATGGCTGCGCCCGGCGGTCGTGGAAACCCTCTACCAGGCGCGCTACAAGAGCATCTCCGTGGAGCAGGTGTTGAACCTGTGGCAGCGTCAGGGGCGACCGCATCCCCATTACTCGGGCGATTTTGAACGCTTGGTGAGCCGCCCTAGCCCTTCCCCGCCCCGTACACCTGCACCCCGTCCATGGCTGCCGCCAGCGGTCACCGAACCCCAGTATCAAAAACTGCGGGCACTGGCGACGGTTCAACCCTGGCTAGAGTCGTGATGCAACGACCGGGGGCGATTTTTGTGGATGCGGTGGGCACCCTATTTGGCGTGCGAGGGTCGGTGGGGCAGATTTACAGCGAGTACGCCGCTCGCATTGGGGTAGTGGTGGCACCGGACCGGCTCCAGCAGGCATTTCTCCAGGCCTTTACCCAGGCGCCTCCTCTGGCCTTTCCGGACCTATCGCCGGAGGCCATTCCCCAGGCGGAGTACGACTACTGGTATCGCCTGACCGAACGCACCTTTGCCCTGGCGGGGGGGCTGGCGCATATTCCTGACTTTGCCGCCTTTTTCCCAGAGGTTTATGCTGCCTTTGCCACCGCCGACCCCTGGGAGGTGTACCCCGATGTATTGCCGGCGTTGCAGGCCTGGCGAGCGCAGGGCATTCCGGTGGGGGTGATTTCCAATTTTGACAGTCGCCTGTACCAGGTGCTGGCGGCCCTGGGTTTGCAACCCTGGCTCACAACCGTGACCATTTCCAGTCAGGTGGGAGCGGCCAAGCCGGCGGGAGCGATTTTTCACGCAGCCTGGCGAGCACAGGGGCAACCGTCTCCTCCCCTATGGCATATCGGCGATAGCTGGGAGGCTGATGTGCTGGGCGCGCGTGCGGTTGGCTGGCGAGGCATCCACCTGTGCCGGGAGGGCACCTCCCCCGACCCCCAGGCCATCCGCCGATTGACGGACCTGCTCAGTTAAAAAATTCATTAAGATTTGGTAAGAAAAGGGGTCTCCCTAGGGAAATGGCGGTTAAGTTTCCGGCCAAGGTCACGGCGGGCAAAGGCAAGCGGTTGCCGCTGCTGGTAGGTGTGGGCGCGCTTGGCGTCCTGCTTGTGCTGGGGTACGGGCAGTACCGGCGGGCGGTGACTCGCACTTCGAAACTCCCTGCTGCTACGACACCGGTCTCGCGTCCCATGGTGGCGGCCCTTGGGCGCATTCAACCCGAGGGGGAGGTGATCACCCTGTCGGCCCCCAGTTCGATTGAGGGCGCGCGACTGGCGGAATTGCGGGTCAAGGAAGGGGACAGGGTGCAGGCGGGACAGGTGCTGGCGACGTTGGACACCACGCGCAAGCGCCAGGTAGAGATGCAACTAGCGGCCAGTCAGGTGGCGATTGCCCAGGCCCGGTTACAGCAGGTGCTTGCGGGCGCCAAAGCGGGAGACCTCCAAGCGCAGCGGGCGGAAATTGCCCGGCTCGAGGCGGAACTGCAACTAGCGCAAACCGACCTGCGACGCAACCAGCAACTGTTTCAGGAGGGAGCGATTGCCGCTGCGGACCTGGACCGGTTTCGCCTGCGGGTGCAAACCCTGCAAAAGCAGCTACAGCAGGCCCAAGGGGTGCTCCGCAGTCTCCAGGAGGTGCGGGCGGTGGACGTGCAACTGGCTCAGGCGCAGCTAGCGGAAGCCCGGCAGCGGTTGGCCTTGGCCCGGGTGGAATGGGATTTAAGTTTGATCCGAGCGCCAGTAGCTGGACGGGTTTTGAAAATCCATGCCCGCGTGGGAGAAACGATTGGCAGCGCCGGCATTTTGGACCTGGGGCGCACCGACCGGATGTTTGTCGTGGCGGAGGTTTATGAAACCGACGTTTCCCGAGTCCGACCTGGCCAGCGGGCGGTGGTGACCACCCCAGCGATAGCCCAACCCCTGCGGGGCACTGTGACCGACGTAGGGTGGAAAGTGGCCAAAAAAGACGTTTTGAATACCGACCCGGTGGCCGATGTCGATGCGCGGGTGGTGGAGGTGAAAATTGCTCTAGACCCAGCGGCGGCCCCCCAAGTGCAACGGCTAACGAATATGGTGGTCAACGTGCGGATTGAGCTGTAGCGATGGGGATTCCCCTGGCGTGGTTGCAGTTATCGCGCGAGCGCATCCGGTTGCTGGTGGCGCTGGCGGGGATCACCTTCGCCGATGTATTGATGTTTGTGCAGTTAGGGTTTCAGGATGCGTTGTTTGAGGCGGCGGTGCTGGTGCATCGGCGATTGCGGGCCGATTTGGTGCTGGTCAATCCCCAGTCTCAAGCGTTTTTTGCCATGCAGCGGTTTCCCCGGCGGCGATTGTACCAGGCCCTGAGTTTGCCGGAAGTCGAGAGCGTCGCCCCTTTGTACGTGGAATTGATGCCCTGGAAAAGTCCCGTGTGCCCACCAACTCCCCAAGCCACCAGTTGTACCCGTTCCATCTTGGTTTTGGGGTTTGACCCGGCGGTGTCCGTGTTAGATTTTCCCGACGTGGAAGCGAATCTAGCCCACATTCGCAAACCAGATGTGGTGTTGTTCGACCGGATTTCGCGAGAGGAATTTGGCACCGAATTTATCGTCAAGGCCTTTGAGGCGGGGCGTCCGGTGCAGGCGGAAATCAACCGGCGGCGGGTGACCATCGGCGGGTTATTTGAACTGGGCGCTTCCTTCTCCGCCGATGGCAATGTCATCACCAGTGATCTGAACTTTTTGCGTATATTTCCAGGGCGACAGGCATCGCAAATTGATGTGGGCTTGATTCGTTTGAAACCCGGCAGCGATGTGGAGCAAGTGCGGGCCAAGCTACGTGCCCTCCTCAATACCCAGCTCAAGATGCCAGGGCAATTTCTCTGTCAGGGAGCGAAAGCGTCGCCGGAATTTGCCAACGACGTCTGCATCCTAACCCACGACGAATTTGCCGAACTAGAGCGACACTATTGGGCTAGCGGCACCGCAATCGGGTTTATTTTCGGGGTGGGGACGGCGATGGGATTTGTGGTGGGGATTGTCGTGGTGTATCAAATTCTTTACACGGATGTATCGGACCATCTAGCCGAATACGCCACCTTGAAAGCCATGGGTTATACGGACCGTTATTTACTATTAGTAGTGTTTCAAGAGGCCATGATCCTAGCGGTTTTAGGGTTTATTCCCGGCTTTTTAGTGTCGGAAGGTCTGTACTGGCTCACCCGCGTCGCGACCCGTTTACCCATTGCCATGACCCTAAATCGCGCCGTAACCGTTTTGGTGTTGACAGTCGTGATGTGTTTTGTGGCGGGAGCGATGGCTGTGCGGCGGTTGCAGGCAGCAGACCCGGCGGATATTTTTTGAGTACAAGTGCCTGACGAAAAGTCATTGGAAACTTCGTTTTCCAAGGAACCAACAATGGTGCTTTGCCTTGCGGCCCAAGAGATGACAAGCCTACCAGCGCAGGTCAGTTGAGCATTCTTACTCCCCCATAAACCGTTTCAAACGGGGTTCAGCGAGCAAGGGTTTGGTGGCAGCAATTAAACGTGGCCCCCACAGATTTTCAATCAAAAAAGGTACTTTTGCATAGCGCCGGTCTAAGGTAAAGGCTTGTTCCGCCATCTGAATTGCCTTTTGTTTTTGCCCCTGTATGTAGTGCAAAACCGCCAGGGCCAAAATCGGTTCCGCTGCCTTGGGGTCAATCGCTACCGATGCTTGCCAGCTCCGCCTAGCCCCTTCCCGGTCGCCCATTTCAAATTGCACCAGCCCAATGTTATTGATGGCCGGCCAGAATTTTTTATCAATGGCAATGGCCTTTTGATAGTAGGCAATCGCCTGGGAATACTGATTCATTTTCAAAAACGTATTGCCCAGATTAAACAACCCTTCCACATGGTCTGGTTTAATGGCCAATCCCGCCTGTAAATACCGCATCGCCTGGGGATAGTTTTCCTGGCGAAACGCCAGCGACCCCAAGGTGAATAAAATGACAGGGTTATCGGGCGCTAGTTTATGCGCTTCCTGAAGGGCGCTGCTTGCCATCTTCACATCGTCTTGCCGCAGATACAGTTGCGCCAGGATGACCCAGGGTTCAAAACGATTCGGCGCTAATTGTGTCGCTAACCGCGCATTGGCAATCGCCCGTTTGGGTTCGATGACCTGTACTTCGCTCAAAATGCCTACTTCCCGCGCCAATTCGACGCCTTGCGCTTCTAACTGTTCCGAGCGCAACTCCGGCACATAGGGCACGATGGCCCTCACCGGCATCGCTCCCGCCAGGACCGCCAACCCGATGAGCCAACCCCAGACTTGTTTGCGCATGGTTGTGTATATCCCCCTGTCCACTCCATTGTAGTCAGCAACTAAAACTGGGTCAAAAACCGCAGGTCACTGGTGTAAAAGCGGCGGATGTCGTCAATTTCATGAAAGATCATTGCCAGCCGTTCAATCCCCAGCCCGGCGGCAAAACCGGTGTATTTCTCCGGGTCATAGCCAACGGCTTTCAGCACATTGGGATGCACCATGCCGCAGCCGAGCACTTCCAACCACCGGCCCCGCCACTGCAAATCCATTTCCGCCGATGGCTCGGTAAACGGGAAATAACTGGCCCGAAACCGCACTGGCACGTCTTCCCCAAACAACGCCCGCACAAAGGTCACCAGCGTCCCTTTCAAGTCGGTGAACTTCAACCCCGGTTCCACAGCGAGAATCTCAATCTGGTGAAACATGGCTGAATGAGTAGCATCCACGGCATCCCGTCGATAAACGCGCCCAGGCACCACAATCCGCACAGGGGGCTGGTGGGCTTCCATGTAACGAATTTGCACCGTGGACGTATGGGTGCGCAGCAAGCGGCCATCGGGTAAATAGTAGGTGTCCTGCATATCCCGCGCCGGGTGGTCTGGGAGAAAATTCAAGGCAGCAAAGTTGTAATAATCCGTCTCGATTTCTGGCCCCTGCGCCACCTGATAACCCAGTCCCACAAAAATATCCAAGATGCGCTGCATCATTTGCTGGAGCGGATGGGCGTGCCCCGGTGGATACCCCAGCCCTGGCATGGTCACATCGAGCGTTTCCGCCGCAATGCGAGCCTCTAATTCTGCC
>JANXAM010000009.1:12090-74813 GCA_025062155.1 Gloeomargarita sp. SKYB120
CGATACGTTGGGCCAGCGCTTCCTGTAGGCGGTCTTTCACCTGGTTGGCCAGCGCCCCAATACGCGGTCGTTCGGCTGGCGGCAGTTGTCCCATGCCCCGCAACACTTGCGATAGCTCCCCCTTTTTGCCCAGGTAATCCACGCGCAACTGTTCCAGCGCCGCTAGGGACGTCGCCGCCGCAATCGCCGCCAAACCCTGGGCTTCCAATTCCTGCAACGCTTGGGCCAAATCCGCCATCAATCGTTCTCCTGCGCCTACCTGCGTAACAATCGTACACAACCGTAGAGCCAGTAGCTCTGGTAGCGGTACAACCCCCAGGTTACTAGCGGCGTCAGCAGGCAGCTCAAACCAAAAAGGCTCACCACCCAGGCGAACGGCACGTGCCAAAACTCCCGCGCGATACGCACAAAATCGTGGTCCAGCACGTCCCCCTTGCCCAGCAAGTACAGCTCTCGCATGGTGGCGTCAAACAGCAGTTGGCGGGTGAAATTCAGGTCATAAAGCAGGATAAAAAATCCCAGGATACCGTAGAGCGTTTGTTCCCCTGGTTGCTGGCAAGCCCAACCCGTCATCGCGCGATAGAGAAACATAACCGCAAACACCAATTCCATCCCATGTCCCATCGCCACCACCAACCATTCATGCCAGCGGGTGAAATAAATCCAGGTGTACATCAACGCCAGCGTTATCAACACCGTGAGCGTAAGCCAGTTGCGCCGGAAGGAATACATCAACCCACCGATTGCCAGGTAGAAAACCAGGGGAATCAAGGCCCACCGTTCCCCCAGTTGCAAAGTCACGCCGCCCCCATGCATAAAATCAAACGCTGGAATCGCCGGATACCCCATGAGCCAGGCCGTCGCAGTATGCCCCAATTCGTGAATGATGATCACCAGATAACTGAGCACGAACCGGACAAACGGTATGGCACACAGGACAAAAGCTGTGATAAGGCCAATCAGCAGGATGCGCCTTTGGGTGGCATCGAGCCCATGAAGGGGTAGGTCCACCGGGCGAGTGGATGCGCGGGTTGCCGCGGGCCGGGATGTCTCCAGGACAGTTGCCAGGGTGAATTCCGTTTCCCAGGTGGAGGTGGACCCCTGTACCCTGAGCCGGATGGTCGTCGCCAGGGGCATCCGGTAACGGCGTAATTCTTGGGCTATGAGCGTTGGCAAGCGAGCAGGTGCAAGCGATGATGGGGCGCTGACTGCAATAGACCAGTGGTCGCTCCTTTTTTGCACATGAATGACCTGGCTATGGGTGTGAGCCAATGCCCGTTCCAAGACGGTTTGAACAGCGTGGGGATCGCCTTGTTGCACCCGTTGCCAAAGCGGTACGGACGACTCCGATGCCATTGCCCACTAACTCGGTGTGCGTTGCAAATCAGGACGTTCTTCCGGCAGAATGGCCCCTTCTACTGGACACACCTGCAGGCAAATCCCACAGTCAATGCAAATCCCAAAATCAATCCAGTACCAGTCGGTGCCTTTGGCGTTTTTCCCAGGGCCAGGGTGAATGCAGGCAACGGGACAGGCGGCGACGCAATCGGCCACGCCTTCGCACACATCGGTCACAATCGTGTGGGCCATACGTACTCACAGTGGATACACAGTTCTAGGTTAACAGAGCGTCAGGACAGGGGTTCCTGTTGCAGCCGTGCAAACACCCAGCGACTGATGTCGGGCAAAAGTTGTTCGTTGCGGCTTTGGGCTTCCCCAACGGTAAACACCACCAGCATGTAGGCCTGGTCATCGCCCCATTCCACGTAGGCGCAGTCGTGACGAACCTGGCTGGTGTGCCCTGCTTTAGACCAAAGCCGTGCCGTTGTTGGCAGACCTTCCCCCAAAAAACCTTTGACCTGGTTGTAGGCGGGGTCGGTTGGCCAATCGGCTGGGTCCAGGGAACGACGGCATAGCTCGACCATCTGTTGCGAACGGCGTGGTGAAACAGCAATTCCCCCCAAGATGGCATGAAACAGCCGCGCAGTAGCCAAAGGATTCAACCGGTTGCGGTTTTCTTGATTCGGTCCCAAAAACGCCCGTTCCCGTCCATAGGGTCCATCGCACCAGGTTTTCTGGTTGATGTTCACGCCGGCGAATTCGGGCCAGTTCCAGGACTGGAAATAACGGTTGACGATATTGCGTTGGTATTGCCAGGTGCTGAAAGGTCCCGGCGCTAAATCGGGCCCGCTGGTGGTGCCGGTCAGGACATCCACAATGTAGCTGGTGGCATCATTGCTTGAGAGCTGGATCATGTCGCGCAGGGCGCGGTCAATTTCCGGGTCAGGGGGAATCATGCCCCGCTCTAACCACTCGTGCGTCGCCACGAGATAAAACAATTTCACGATGCTGGCGGGATAAACGTTGACATCACCGCGATGACTCCAGCCCCAAGGTCGCTGTTGCCAAAACGTTTGGGGTTCCAGCGCGCCGCCGGTGTTGACCCGCACGCCACCCCCATACACCAACCAAACAATGCCCATCTGCTCTGGACGAACGGCATGACGGCTGCAGATGTCCTGCAATAGGGTTTCCCCCCACTGGGCCAGTTGCGGATGGGGCTGGTAAAAAGTCATAGGCGTAGAATAAAAATCGCCAGTTGCCTATTCATCATCCTATGATCGGTCGCGCGCCGTTAACCCCCACGCAACGCCGGGATCGGTGGATCATCCTGGGGATTTTGCTATCGCCGATTATCGGGTCTTTTGTCTACAACCGGGGGTGGCAAATTCCCGGGCTGGTGTGTCCCCTGTATCACTTCACCGGCATCCCCTGTCCCAGTTGCGGGTTAACTCGGTCGTTTATGGCGATGGCGCGGGGGGACGTGTTGCGAGCGGTGCAATTTCATGCCTTTGGCCCGCTGCTGTACGGGGTATTCCTGCTGCTAGCGCTGCACTTGCTGTTGGAATTGGTCCTGAACCGGGCGATTGTGCTCCCCTACTGGCGCTGGTTGGCACGGCACCGGGTTCACTGGGGAATTTTAGGGCTGTTTCTGGGCTATTATCTGTGGCGACTGGCGACCTGGTATCAACGGGGGGAATTGCCGGGGCGCGTGGTGTGGTAGGCCTGGCGTATCATAAAAAAATCGCCCATTTTGTGGGTCTATGGTCGGTCGGCAGCGGTTGATTCTTCTGGTGGTGATTGCCCTGGTGCTGGGGGCTTTGCTGGTGATTAGCCGTATCCCCGTGCGCTTGGGGCTGGATTTGCAGGGTGGGGCGCAGTTGACACTACAGGTGAAAACTACCGCCGAAGTCAAACAAATCACGCCCCAGGTGTTGGAAGCGGTACAGCGGGTGGTCGAAAACCGGATCAATGGGTTAGGCGTCGCTGAAGCCGTGGTGCAAACAGTGGGCAACCGTCAACTGCTGGTACAACTTCCCGGTGTGAGCGACCCCCAACAGGCAGAACGGGTGCTCGGCGGTACGGCCCAACTAGAATTTCGCTTGCAAAAGCCCGGCACCGATACCCAACAAATTCAACAGCTTTATACGGTGCGGGAGCAACTGGCCGCTTTGCTCAAGCAACCCCAGAACCTGTCCGACCCCGAACAAGTCAAAAAGGACTTGCAAAAAGCCAATGAAGCCCTGGCTGCGTTCTACGAACCGACAGGGTTGACCGGGAAAAATCTCAAGGATGCCTTTGCCCAACCGCTGCCCGCTGGGAATCAGTGGCAAGTGGCGATTCGGTTTGATGGGCCAGGGGGCCAAAAATTTGCGGAATTAACCAAAGCCATCGCCGGTACAGGCCGCACGCTCGGGATTTTTTTAGATAACCAGCTCATCAGTTTCCCCACCGTGGGGCCAGAATTTGCCGCCACAGGGATTACTGGGGGTGCAGCGGTGATTACCGGCAATTTTACGGCGGAATCGGCCAATGATTTAGCGGTGCAGTTGCGGGGTGGGGCGTTGCCGGTGCCCGTGGAAATTGTGGAAAACCGCACGGTGGGGGCGACTTTGGGCCAAGACAGTATCCAACGTAGTTATTGGGCGTTTGCCGGCGGTTTGGCGCTGGTGCTGCTGTTTATGGTGTGGTACTACCGCTTGCCGGGGTTGATTGCCGATGTGGCCTTGATGATCTATGCGCTGTTGACCTACGCGGCTTTTTTGCTGCTAGGTGTGACCCTGACGTTACCGGGCATTGCTGGATTTATTCTCAGTATTGGGATGGCCGTGGATGCCAACATCTTGATCTTTGAACGCACGCGGGAAGAGCTGCAAGCTGGTAAAAGTTTATATCGCTCTGTCGAAGCCGGTTTCTATCGGGCCTTCAGTAGCATTTTGGATGGAAATGTGACGACGTTGATTGCCTGTGCAGCGCTGTTTTGGCTTGGAACCGGCATGGTGAAAGGGTTTGCCGTGACCTTAGCCATTGGGGTGCTTGTCAGCATGTTTACCGCGATTACCTGCAGCCGGACATTTTTGCTGTTTGTGCTGACGATTCCAGCCCTGCGGCGGGTCGAGTTTTACGTGCCCAAATCCCTGCTGACTTCCCACTAAAGCAGCGCCCGCAATTGATGGGTTGACAGGCCAGTGCGTTTGACGATATCTACGACCGAGCGATAGGGACCCCGGCGGTTGCGTTCCGCCACAATTTGAGCAGCTACATCCGGCTCTAAACCAACAGCAACCAAGCGCTCTGCATCGAAATGATTGGCCCGCCGCCAGGATACATAACTCTCTTGACGAATATCGTAACTAAACGTCAGATAGGGCGCAATGCGTTGCACCGTTGCTTCAGGAATACCAACAATTTCCGTCAGTTCTTCCGGGTGAGTAAACTGGTGGCCACTTTCTCGCATCGCAATGATGTCATTGGCGTAGGCAATCGGCAACCCTAGCTGATGAACTAACACCTCTTTTGAGCAGGTATTAATGTCAAATTTGCCCCGCAGAGCCAGTATTTTGGCCGCCAACTTAGGGTCGGCAGGTGGTGGCAAATGCTGGGGGTAGGTACGAACGAGAAACTCAGTACGATAAACAAAGGCCAGAACGATTTGACCTAGCCAGGCCAAAGGAAGCAGGTCCGTCAAAACCAGCGGCACAAGTGTAAAGGCTAATCCCGCCCCCAGTAACCGGTAGTTTCGTATGACCCAACCCGCCCAAATTTGGGCTATGCCACCAACCCACGGGATAAATGACAGATAAACCCAAGTGGGATAGCGCTGGAACCAGTCGTCACGACCTTGCCACATGAATGAAACACCTAGAGCCTGCGGAGCAGATCACGGCGCTTTTGTTCGTATTCTTCAGCAGTAATGACGCCGTCTTCGTAAAGCTTTTTCAGGTCTGCCAATGCAAGGGTTATATCTCTAACACCAACTGTTGTCCCTGAAGCCGTCGGTAGCGTTGCCGTGGCATTATACCGCCGGTCAAAGTCCGCATCCGACATCAAAAGTAACACGAAAAAATCAACAAGGGTCAAGATGCCAACAATTATCGGCGGAATGATGAAACACTAGCCCACCGTAGTCCCTAGTAGATACAAAACTCCAGCACCCCCATTGCCCAAGTAAAAATGATGAACCCCTAGCCATCCCAGAAAAAAACACAGCAAAATCGCAACACCCCTATTTTTCACAAGCAAAACCTCCTACAAATGACCCCCTGGTAAGCAAGCCTTTGCCCTTTGGGCTGATTGAAGCATCGCACGATACACAATCGTTCCGATACCCCTACCCGATAGGATATTTCATGACCCAGAACGGGTCAAGTTCGCACTGTTGGGATAAACGCGGGGTCGGAAAACGCCGTCGTCCCCCAGGAGCCATTCGCTGTGGGGCATGTCTTGGCGGTTGAGACGCTGGAGCAAGTGGATGGTGCGTTTTCGACTATCGGGAAGGGGAATGCCGTTGGGGGAAATCACAATCGGAATGACCCGCGCGCCCACCAGTTGTCCATCGGCCCGTAGCCGCACCTCCAGGATCAGAGAGTAGCCCATCTCGCCTGCAGTGCTCAGGGCGCCGTAACCGATGAAATTGCCTAGGGAGTAGGCAATCAATTTGCCCCGATAGACCTCAATGGCTCGAGGAACGTGAGGGCCATGTCCCAACACCAAATCGGCGCCGCTAGCGACCATCGCCCGGCTGAAATGGATGGGATTGCCACGCAGTTCGCCGAAAAACACTTCATTGCGGTCATGGACATGGAGCGCGCTGGTGCCCTCAGCGCCCATGTGGGCGGAAATGATGACCACATCCGCCTGGTTGCGCGCCTGCCGTACTAACGTTCGGGCGGTGGTCAGGTCCAGCACTGAGTTGTGGTTAGGGTAAGGACTGAACCCAATCCAAGCCAGGCGCACCCCCCGCACGGTTTGGTAGAGAATCTGACCCCGCCGGTGACCCAACGTCTGAATGCCCACCTGCTCCAGGTAACGCACCGTTCGCTTCGCCGCGCGCCGTCAGGCACTCCGCGAGGATATCGGAGTCCCGCAGACCGACCTCACCAAAGTCGCCAGTGTGGTTGTTAGCCAGGTGGAACAGGGTAAACCCCGCATCCCGCAGGAGACTGGCGTAGGCCGGCGGCATCCGAAAGGCAAAGACCGACCGCTGGTTGGGAACCTTAGCGCTGCAGGGGTGGGTGGTTAAAGGCGCTTCCAAATTCCCGAATACTACATCGGCTCCTGCCAGTTCTGCACGCACCTGCTGTAATAACTGTTGGGGTGCGGGATGGAGACGGCGCTCAGGATAGTCGGTTCCCAAAATTACATCTCCGACGGCTTTGAGGACGATCACCGGGGGCGGAGACATTGGCGTTGCTGGCGCTAGGGCTGGATCCGTCTCGGCGATGGGACGCGGCCAGCGGTAGGCCAATCCTCCTCCTACCAACAGCGATACCCCACTTACGCTCCCCAACAACCAGGGCAACCAAGGCCGAGCCGACCGCGCTCCCGTGTACACCACTGCTTGCCAGTTGTCCCCCTGTAACCAGACGGGCTGCGGCGAACGGTAGGCTAAGCGCTGTAATCCCCGCTGGACAAAGCGCGTCCACTGGGCCGGTGTGATGGAGGCTTGGGGGTCGCAGTAAATCACCAATTGTCGAGCGCGGCGTTGCACCCGTACCCGTAAGCCTCGGGGCGCCAAGGCCCGGTTTATCAGATTCTCCAGTGCCTGGGGCTGTCCACGCTGAGCCTGAGACCACAAGCAAGACGGCATCGGTTCCCCACGCTTGCAAATCGAGTGATACCGTGAGGAACCGAACCCTGGGCCTTAAAAACCACGTGAATTCCGCTGATGCGACCTGATGCTACTTTACTGGGGAGCGGGCCAAGTTGTCGAGGTAGCGGTGAATGCCCTGGACAATTCCTTCCGCAACGCGCTGACGATAGGACGCCGTTGCTAATCGGGGCGCATCTTTGGCGCCGGTCACGTACCCCACCTCCACCAGCGTTGCCCGCATCGAACTCCGGCGCAACACATAAAAGGGCGTTTGACGCACACCGCGGTCCTGCGCTTGGGTCGTGCGCAACAGGTTTTTATGGATACGGCGGGCCAGCCATTGCCCGGTTCGGTAGTAGTAGGTTTCCACGCCGTTGACCTCAGGATACCGTTCCTAAAACTATGGACAATTCTCCACAGGCTGCTGGGCAAACGGCTCTCCCAACAACTTCCTCCGCCGCCAACGGAGGCGGAGCGTGCCGGACTCCCACCGGCAAGTCACTGTTGCACTCAGACCACGCGCTCGGGGTGGTAGGTGGCCGGCCATCTCTAACCGGCGGTAGCTAGAGACAGTCCCGACACAGTGACTGCAGTACAACTGCCGCTAGTACCTGGGTAAGAAGCAGCCACAACCTCCACACATGCTTCTCTCGATTCCTTACAGGTAGAAAGAAGGTGCCGTGGAGATTGCGCCAAGGAGCGCTTGGCAGGCTGGCTTCTCACCTGGGCATAATACCATTATGGCCAAAGCCGCTATTGTCTGCCCAGTGGCCTAGGACAGATGTTCATTTCTGGCTATAAGAGTGCATAAAGGGTTCAACAGTTGCCTACCCCAAATGCAGGGCGTTGGCATGGATGCTGACAAATACCGTCGCATTCACCGGTTTGCCAAGGCCACTCGCGGTGCTAGGGGTACAGGACAGCGCTGTGCAAATCCTCTGGGCCTGCAACAAGCGGGCAACCCAGCGGCTGATATCCAGCACGATTTCTTTTTCCTGGATATGGCGCTAGGGTCGCCGCCCCCATGGCCTGGGTCGAGAAGCACAACGTAACGGGAGCAAGTTGGTGGGGTGACAACTATCGGTGCAGGTCGGAGCCACAGACCCTGGGACACGGGCTGTAATTGCTAATCGGGGTCGCTGGCGCTAATTTCCAGCGAGAGTCGCAGATGACCATTGAATCCGGTTGCCACCTGCAGGTTGTATGGACGGGTCTGGTTTTGAAAATCAGGAGCCAGCGCTGTGTGGGGTAACTCCACGTACAGCCACTGCCGGTCGTGGGAACGAGCCACCCGTCCCAGCACCACCGGGCCGCGCAGGTGGAAAAAATCCTCTAACCCTGGCGTTGGGCCGCCTGGAGCAACGAACCAGCTAGCGGTTGCCCTGCGACGACAATTCCACCTGCTCTGGGCTGAACACCCCAGAGAGAGCCACCACCAGGCGAACCGTATCCGGGCAGTACTGGGCGATACGCACTGCAGTTGGGCCGACATGTTGGGTGATGGGGAGTTGCGGCCAGCGGGTGCCTGGCAAATCCACCACCTGGATACGGGGTTGCGTCGGTTGGTCGGTCTGGAATTCGAGACCTTGGGTCTGGGGGTTATAGCGCCAAAATTGCAGGGTCGCTTGCGACCACGCTGGCGACACTAGACCGGCAACCAGCACACAAATCATCATTCCCCAGCGGCTGGGCATGGCACGCCTGCACGTATCAAGCAGCGGGGCACCCTGACTTGGGGTAAGATGGAGAAAGCTGGCGAATGTTCCCGTCACCGTTTGGTCCACCAACCTGGCTGAAGAACTCTATGGATGCTGCTGAATTGCTCGCGCTCTACGCTCAGGGTGAACGGGATTTTAGCCGCGCCAACCTCAGCGGTGTGGACCTGTCGGGGGCGGACTTGCGGGGGATTGACCTGACGGCGGCCAAACTGAGCGGCGCCTACCTGACCAACACCAACCTGGAGGGGGCGATTTTGAACCAAGCCATCTTGCGGGAAACCGACCTGAGCGGCGCGTTTCTCAAGGGCGCGGGCTTGGTGATGGCCAAACTCAGCGGCGCGATCCTGTGGCAGGCAGATTTGACCCAAGCCGATTTGGGGGGCGCTAACCTATGCACGGGGGACCTGAGCCATGCTCGCTTGGTGGAGGCGGACCTGAGCCGGGCGCTCCTGAGCGGCGCTAATCTAACCCAATCCGACCTGAGCCAGGCCAATCTGTGGGACGCGGACTTGAGCCGGGCTAACTTGCGGCAAGCGAATTTAACGGAAGCATCCCTGCGGGGCGCCGATCTCTCGCGGGCCGTTCTCCAGGGAGCGATTTTGAGCCGGGCGAAACTCTCAAGCTGCATTCTCAATGGGGCCAATTTGCGCCAGGCCAAGCTCGACGGCGCGAGTTTGATCCAGTGCGACCTGAGCAGCGCCAACCTCCGGGAAGCGGATTTGACGGGTGCAGACTTGACGGGCGCCATCTTCGACCGGGCGATTTTGGTGGACACCCGCTTGCCAGAAACGTCGGCGCTCCATGCGTGATACCGGTGCGGCGGGCGAGAACTGGTTGGCGGCTGCTTTGCAACAACGGGGCTGGCAAGTCGTGGCCCAGCGCTGGCGCTGCCCGTGGGGAGAACTGGATTTGGTGATGTGGGCCGGCGATACGCTGGTATTTGTGGAGGTAAAAACCCGGCGGGACCGCAATTGGGACGCAGACGGCGCAGCGGCGGTTACACCCACCAAACAGGAACGGTTGCGGCAAGCGGCGGCGTTCTTTCTGAGCCAGCATCCCCAGTGGCAAAATGCACCCTGCCGGTTCGATGTAGCCTTAGTGCGGCGACGGGGACGGCATTACTCTCTCCAGGCTTACCTGCCAGGGGCCTTGTGCTAGGGTGGTGTTTGCGGTATGTTTGAAAAAGTCACCGTTTTTGAACTAGGGCGGCTATGGCCAAGAGCAAGGGCGCGCGCTTGATTATCACCTTGGAGTGTACCGAGTGCCGCACGAATCCGAACAAGCGCTCAGCGGGGGTCTCTCGGTACACTACGACCAAGAATCGGCGCAATACGACCGGGCGCCTGGAATTGAAAAAATACTGCCCCTATTGCAACAAGCACACTCTGCATCGGGAGACAAAGTAGGCTATGACGTTTTACCGGCGGCGGGTTTCTCCAATCAAGCCCAGCGATCCGATTGACTACAAGGACATTGACCTGCTGCGCAAGTTTATCAGCGAGCAGGGGAAGATTCTACCCCGGCGAGTGACGGGTCTGACCGCCAAGCAGCAGCGGCAAGTCACGCGCGCCATCAAGCAAGCGCGGATTCTGGCTCTGTTACCGTTTGTCAACCGAGAAGGCTAGGGGGGTCGCTGTGGCCTGTGCTAAACTGGGGGCAACCCATGCCTCCCCGAAGCAAGGGGATACTCTTAAACGTTTGTTGCTGTCTGTTGTCGTCGGCTTGAGGGATTCGTGACCGCTACTCCCCCGCCTAGGCATCCGAACCACCGCATGCTACCGAACATTAACGAACGGATTCGGTATCCCAAGATTCGCCTGATTGATGTGGACGGTACGCAACTGGGGATCATGTCGCCTCGGGAGGCATTGGCTTTGGCCCAGGAGCGGGAATTGGACTTGGTCCTGATCAGTGAGAAGGCGGACCCGCCCGTGTGCCGGATCATGGATTACGGCAAGTACAAGTTCCAGCAGGAAAAAAAGGCGCGTGAGGCCAAGAAAAAACAGCAGACGATAGAGGTCAAAGAAGTGAAAATGCGCTACAACATTGACGAGCACGATTACCAGGTGCGGGTGAACCAGGCGCGCCGGTTTTTGAAAGAGGGGGACAAGGTCAAGGTGACCATCACGTTCCGGGGACGGGAATCTCAGCACAGCGAGCTGGCGGAGGACTTACTCAAACGCCTGGCCACCGATTTGCAAGAGGTGGGGCAGGTACAGCAGGTGCCTCAAAAGGAGGGCCGCAATATGATTATGGTGCTCATGCCCAAAAAAGGCTAGGGGTCTAGGCTCGCCGCAAGCGCCAGCCAATGTCGTCTCGGTAGTAGCAGTCGGTGAAGCTAATGTGTTTTACGGCGCCGTAGGCTTGGGCCAGTGCCGCCTCGAGGGTAGGGCCGTAGCCTGTGACGCTGAGGACCCGTCCCCCATCGGTGAAAATCTGGTTGCGCTCCCGGCGGGTGCCACTGTGGAAGACCAGCGCGCCGGTGGCTTCCGCTAAATCCAAGCCGCGCACCGGATAGCCCTTGACGAATTCGCCGGGATATCCGCCCGAGGCCAGCACTACCGTCGCGGTATAGCCGGGTTTCCAGACGGGAGGAGGCACCTCGGCCAGCCGTCCCTGGGCGCAGGCCACCGCCAGCTCCAGCAGGCAGGAGTCCAACAGGGGTAGGATGGCTTGGGTCTCGGGGTCGCCAAAGCGGCAGTTAAATTCCACCACTACAGGGTCGCCCGCTGGGGTGACCATCAATCCCGCGTAGATCACGCCTCGGTAGTCAATGCCGCGCCGCTGCAACCCCGCCAGTAGGGGCTGAAAAATCTCCCGCTCTACCCGTTGCTGGAGCGCGGTCGTCATCCAGGGCACTGGCGCACAGGCTCCCATTCCCCCCGTGTTCGGCCCGGTGTCGCCCACGCCCACCCGCTTATAGTCTTGGGCCGGGAGCAACGGGTAGAGGGTTTTGCCATCCGTCAGCGCTAGGATGGAGACCTCCTCCCCTGGCAAAAACGTCTCCACCAGAACCTGCTGGCCAGCAGCGCCAAACTTGCCCTCCACCAGAGCCGCCTGCACCGCCTGCACCGCCTCCGCGTGGGTTTGGGCCACCGTTACGCCCTTGCCCGCCGCTAGGCCATCCACCTTCACCACGACCGGCAGAGGTTGCTGCTCAATGTAGGCTTGGGCTGGAGCCACCTCCCGGAACACTTGGGCGGGGGCGGTGGGAATCCCCTCGGCTTGCATCAGGGTCTTGGCCCACACCTTGCTGGCTTCCAATTGGGCGCCGGCTCGGCCGGGTCCCAACACCAGCAGCCCCTGTTCCCGCAGGTGGTCTGCTAGCCCTAAGGCCAAGGGGGCCTCTGGTCCTACCACCACCAGCTGCACTCCCTGCACCAGGGCAAACCGGCCAATGCCCTCCAGGTCCACCGGCAGCATCGGCATATTCACACATTTGGGGTGGGTTGCCGTCCCCCCATTGCCTGGCACGCAGAACACCTTGGTCACCTGGGAAGACTGGGCCAGCTTCCAAGCTAGCGCGTGTTCCCGTCCGCCGCTTCCCACTACTAGCACCCTCATGGCCGTTTCCACGCAAGGGTCAACCCGTCCGCCAGCGGCAGCATACTCAGCACCACCCGCTCGTCCTGATAAACCCGGCGATTGAAGGCGCGTATTGCCTCTGTAGCGGCATCCTGGGCTTGGGGGTCCACCACCCGCCCGCCCCACAACACATTGTCCACCAGCAGCAGACCCCCTGGTCGCAGCAGGGCTAGGCACTGTTCGTAGTAGGTCAGGTAATTCTCCTTGTCGGCGTCAATGAAGGCAAAGTCGTACTGTCCGGCTTGTCCCTGGGCTAGCAGTGCCGCCAGCGTATCCTTGGCTGGGGCCAAGCGCAGGTCAATTTTGGCGGCCACCCCGGCTTTTTCCCAGTAGCGACGGGCAATTTGAGTGGTTTCTGGGTTGATGTCGCAGGCCAGCAAGTACCCGTCCGCCGGCAGGGCCAGGGCCACCACTAGGCTGCTGTAGCCGGTGAACACTCCAATTTCAATAGCGCGCCGCACGCCCATCGCCTGCACCAGCAACGCCATAAACTGGCCCTGTTCAGGGGCAATCTGCATCGCCGCGCCTGGTAACCCCTGGGTCTCTGCGCGCAGTTGTTGCAACAGGGGCGGTTCCCGCAGCGAATGCGCCAGTAGATAGGCGTGGAGGTCTGGTGTCAGGGGGAGGGTCTGCAGTGACACAGGTCCGTCGTAACAAACATTCTTTCTCCCATCATGCCAGTTTTCTGTACAGTGGGGAAACAGTGCAGGCCTGGAGCGGTAGGATGCGGACGTTGTACTTTCTGGTTCCCGGCACCGGCAAGCCTTATCACTGCGGCGGTCTTTGGGCGGAATTACGCACCCTGGAATTGGCACAATCCCTGGGTCCAGCGGCGCTGGTGACTTACCGCCAACGCGAACCCGGCCACCTGTTTCTGGCTGACCTGCTGAAACAACCCCCAGCAGACGGGATCTTCGTGGTCAGTTGGGGGTTTCACGTGCCGCGCCTGTTAGGGCGACTGCGGGCCTATCCGGTGGTTTATCACGCCCACAGCGTCGGTTATGGGTTTCGGATACCGCCTGGCGTGCCCATTGTCACGGTCAGCCGCCACAGCCTGGGATATTGGGGGCAAAGGGCACCCCACGCTCCCATCTACTACCTGCCCAACGTGCTCAGCGACGAGTTCACCAACCGCCACCAGCCCCGCGATATTGACGTGCTGATCCTGGCGCGCAAGTCCTCGACCTACCTACTCCGGCAACTGGCTCCCCAACTTCGCCAGCATTGCCGCGTGGAAGTCATTGATTGGTTTGTCCCGAGCCTGGCGGACTGGTTTAACCGCAGCCGGGTCTATCTGTACGACTCAGCCGCCTACTGGGCAGTGCAGGGTGTGAGTGAAGGATTCGGGTTGCAACCGTTGGAGGCGCTCGCTTGCGGTTGTTACGTGTTTTCCAGCGTCAACGGCGGCTTGGCCGATTATCTCGACCCGGGCGCCAACTGCGAGCAAATCGGCTGTTACGACACGGGTTACGACGTCCAGCGCATCCTGCGGGTTTTGCGGGAACCACCGCCGCCGCTGCCCCCCGAGTGCCTGGCCGAGTACCGCGCCCCGCAGGTCCGCCGCAAGCTGCAACGGATTTGGCAAGCCCTAGAGGACTTCTTCGACTACCGGCAGCAGCACCCTACCGGCGACATTGCCCCCCTCACGCCGCTACGTCTCTGGCGACAACGATGGCAGCACTGGGGCCGCCGAGCCAGGCAACTGTTAAAAAAATGGTCGAGATGAGAAACTAGCCGGCCCGGGTTCGCTAAGGTGAAAAGGGGGAGTTTGTGGGAGAAGCGCCGATGAACGAAATGAACCAGGGACCGATGCGGTTTGACAATGCCGATGACCCCGTGGTTGTATTAACCAGCGGATTGCTTATCCTAAGCGGCGTAGCAGCGCTAGTGCTCTTGGCCCTGAAATACGCCTACTAGGATGGTTCCAACTCGCTCTGCTGCACGGACTGGGGCAAGGGTTGGGGTGACGCGCTGGGGCTGGGTAACATCCCCATTTGCGCCTTAAGGGCCAGCAACTCGGCGTCTAAGTCGGTATTTCCCTCCAGCGCCTTGAACTGCTCCTCCAGCGTGTCCGCAGCCAATTCTCCCGCCACCTGTGCCCGTGCCTCCTGGGTGAGCACTTTTTCTTCCATCCGCTCGAAGGCCGCCATGGCGCCGCTAGTTCCCACTTTGCCCAGGGCTTGATTCACCTGTTCTGTCGCCTTGGCCGCCCGCAGTCGCGCTTTGAGCATGTCCTTCTTGGTACGGGCCTCGGCGATTTTGCTCTCCAGGGCCGTCATCTGGCGACGCAGGTTCTCCAACTGCACCGACTGCTGGTCCAACTGGGTCTTCAGGGCCGCCGCCGTGTCTGCATAGCTCTTGCGCCGGGCCAGGGCTTGTTTCGCCAGTTCCTCCTCCCCTTTCTGGAGAGCCAACTGGGCCTTGCGATACCACTCCTCCGCCAGAGCCAGATTCTGGTTGTACTGCTGCTCAACCCGTTTGTGGGCGGCCATCGCCTGCGCCACCGCCTGCCGCAATTGCACCTGGTCCTCCTGCATATCGAGCAGGGCTTGGTCCAGGATTTTTTCTGGGTCTTCAGCGGCGCTGATGGCGGCGTTTAAATTGGCGCGCAACAACCGGCTCAAACGGTCAAACAAACCCATAACCCTGTCCCCCGGCAACTGACAAGCCTATTATAGCGACTAGTAAACCATCCCCCGTTGCGCCTCCATATCCACCGGTCGCATCAGGTACAACCGCAGCAGGTTGACCACAATCCGCACTATATATGGCAACTGGCGCAACCGTTTCCACCACAGCGGCCCTCGGCCTTCACCGATACGAGCAATCCGCAGATGGTCCCGCGCGCAGGCATCCATTAACTTCTCAAAATCGGGATGGTCCACATTCAACACCACCGGAAACACCCGCCCCGCCGTCCAGTTCGTCTTGCGGATCACGTGCAGGTCGTAGTCGCGGGCATTGAGGCCAATGGCTTCGTAGAACTTGGCCCGCTGGTGGTCATTTAAATACATCGTGGCAAACACCGACAGCAGGAAAAACCGGCACCACAACCGCGCCTTCCAGTCGTTCAAAAACTGGGGATTGGCCCGCAAAATCGCGTCAAAGAAATCTCCATGGCGGTTCTCGTCCTGGCACCAGCTTTCAAAAAACTTGAAGATGGGATAAATCCGGTGTTCTGGATGCTTTTCTAGATGCCGGTAAATCGTGATGTAGCGCCAGTAACCAATTTTTTCCGATAGATAAGTGGCGTAAAAGATAAACTTCGGCGCAAAGTAGGTGTATTTGCGGTGACTGGTGAGAAACCCTAGATCCAAGCTCAGGCCAAAATCCGCCATTGCCTTGTTCAAGAAACCCGCGTGGCGCGCCTCATCCCGCGACATCAAACTGAAGCATTCCGCCAGCACCGGGTTACGGTCTTTGAGCCGGCGCGACAGTTCTTTGTACAGGAGAAAACCAGAGAACTCTGCTGTGCAGGAGCGCTCCAGAAATTCGATAAATAGGCGCCGCGTTTCCCCGTCAATGTGGTCCCAGGACCGGTTAAACTCCTCATCCCGCACAAAGTGATAGCGGTTGTAATCCGCCCGAAACTCGCTTAGGATGGCCCGCAGCTCTGCTTCATTGGCCCGGATGTCCATCGCCGCCATCGCCTCAAAGTCCGTGGTGTAAAACCGAGGCGTGAGAATCGTCTCTTTCGCAGGCGCCTTGATCCCGGGTCGCAATTCCGCCAAGGTCTGAGCTGAAGGCGTCGTCACCATACCGCGTTACCTAGAACCACTCATCTGCCTAGTATGGTATCGCGAACCACCCCCCGCCCAGGAAGCGTTACATTTCTTGATAGACTGGAGGGGTGAGTCCGAGTTGGCGATATATGGTGCGGTGGGTGTTGGCGGTCGCAGCCGTACTGCTAGCGAGTGTCCTGTTCTGGGCTATGCGGGGACAGCAGGCGGCGGTTTCCCTGGCTACGCTGGCTGCCCAATCGGTTCCCCTGGAGGTGGCCCTGGCCAATGACCGGCCCACGATGATCGAGTTCTACGCCGATTGGTGCCAGACCTGCCAGCAGATGGCCAAGGAGGTACAGGCGTTGGAGACCCAGTACCGCGAGCAGGTGAACTTTGTCTTCCTGAACGTGGATAATCCCCGCTGGCTTCCCGAGCTATTGCAGTACGAAGTAGAGGGCGTGCCGCGCTTTATTTTTCTCGACCGAGAGAACCACGTGGTCGGAGATGCGGTCGGTTTGCAACCCTTGACCGTCATGAACGCGAACCTATCCGCCCTGGTCCAGCATCAACCCTTGCCCTTTGTGCGCGCCGGCCATGTGTCCCCCCTGAACCCCTCAGCGCCCAAGCCAGTAGTAGAACCCCTAACCCATGGGATGCCCGTTCAGTAGGGAAGACACACCCCACGTCAAATGAACAGATGACTTTCCGGTTGAATGTTCACCTCCATCGGCACAGCAGCCGGCTCCATTTGCAGGGCATAAACAATCGCATCGGCGGCGGTTTCAGGCCGGAGCATTTTACTGCGGTCCACCTTGAGCGTAATGTTGTCCCAAAAGGGGGTATCCACACCGCCAAAGTAAAACAGAGTGACTTTGATGTTGTAGCGGCGCAGTTCGTCTGCTAGGACTTTACTGAAGCCGACCGCCCCAAACTTGGACGCACAGTAGGCCGCCGCCAACGGCATGGTGTGTTTGCCCAAAATACCAATCACGTTGCAAATGTGACCGGAGCGTTGGGTTTTCATCACCTGGGCGGCTGCCTGCATTGCATAGAAATTCCCTTGCAAATTCACCGCCAATTGACTTGCCAAATCCTCCGGCGTTAGCTTGTCCCAAGACTTAAATACACCCGCTCCCGCTGCATTCACCAGTACGTCAATCCGGCCAAAGGTGTGAACAGCTTGGGACATGAGTTGCTCTACCTGGACCGGCACCGTAATGTCGGTGGGAATGCACAAGGCTCCTGGCACCCCTAGCGCCTGCAACCGTTCGCTGTGTCGCGCCGCCAGCACCAACTTGGCGCCCAGGGGCTGCAACCGCTGCACAACCGCCCGACCAATTCCCCCAGTTGCTCCGACAACCACTACAACCTTGCCCTGTAGCATTGTTACATTTCTTAAAACTTCTCCCACTATAGCAAACCGCTGAGCGTGTTACAACGATTAGCATTCCTCGGGCGTGGCCGGCAATCGATGCGCGGACCCTGGTGTTCCTGCTGAGCAGGAAGGTGGTTAAAAAACGGATATTTGCGCGGCTGTTGTAGGGATTGGTCTGCCGTAGCTGGCATCCGCTGGCGTCATTGTCCCATAGCCAAGCCATCTCCGCTTGTCATGCCTTGGGGTCGCAGGGCGTAGCCCCGTCTTTTACCCACTTGCGCTACTTCGCCAGCCCATGCTCCAGCGCGAAACGCACCAGTTCCGTACGGCTGTTGGTGCCGGTTTTGCTAAACAGGCGACTCACGTACTTCTCCACGTTGCGGACGCTGGTATCCAACCGGTGGGCGATTTCCTTGTTCATCAAGCCCTGGGCCAGAAGTTCCAACACGCTGCGCTCGCGGGGCGTCAGGTCAATATCCAGGGGTTCCTTGCGGGGAAGATTTCCCTGCTGGGTCAACAGCGCCTTGATTTCCGCCAGTTGTTGGGCGACATCCGGCGGCGGGGTTTCCTGCTTGCGCAGCAGATTTTCAATGACTGCCACCAGTTCCTCCGGGTCAAAGGGCTTGGGAATGTAGGCGTCCACACCCGCCCGAAACCCAGCAATCCGGTCCTTGGTCAGCCCCCGCGCCGTTAAAAAAATCACCGGCAGGTGGTGAAAACGGGGGTCATCGCGCAATTGCCTGAGAAATTCATAGCCGTTCACCTGGGGCATCATGATGTCGGACACCACAATGTCAGGCCGCTGCTGTTGCAACAGCTCCCAGGCGACTTGGGCGTTGGGGGCCGTGGTTACGACAAAACCACTGTCTTCCAGGTAAGCCTGCACTGCTTGCCGGAGACCGGGTTCGTCGTCCACCAAAAGCACGTGGGGAGCCATGACGCCAACGCTGCAGAGGTGGGCCTGGCTATTACCTTAGGCGGTGCGGGGGGGATTCGTCAACCGTGATAAACTGGCAACCAACCGACAGGAGACAGGGAATGCTGGTCGAGGGAAAAGCCTGGCGTCGCTGGTGGGGTTGGCCTGCTGTTGTCGGCGGCATAGTGGCTGGGGCCTTGGTGACCGGCATCCGTTTGGCTGGCGCCCTTCAGAACCTGGAGTTAGCTCTCTACGACCAGATGGTGCGCTGGCGTCCGGCAGAGCCCCCTGACAAACGGGTGGTGGTGGTGGAAATTACCGAGACAGATATTCAACGGCTCAAGCAATGGCCTCTGCGGGACCGAGTGCTAGTCGAGGCGCTGCGGTTGCTTTTGGCGGCTCGGCCTCGAGTGATCGGGGTGGACCTGTACCGCGACATTCCTCAGGAACCGGGCACGGCGGACTTGCACGCGCTGCTAGCACGGGAACCACGGGTGATCACGGTGTGTAAGTTGGGGGATGCCAGGAGTCCGGGGATCAAACCGCCCCCGGTGATTCCCGTCGGAGCCATCGCCCAGCGGGTGGGATTTGCCGATATGGTGGTGGACCCTGGCGGCACCGTGCGCCGCGCCTTGCTAGGTGTACAGCCTGAAGCGGGGTCGCCCTGTCCGACGCCCAATGCCCTAGGGGTGCAGACGGCGCTCCGGTTTCTGGCAGCCGAGGGTATCCAACCCCAGCAAGCGCCCGATGGCACGATTCGCTTGGGACGGGCGACTTTTCACCGCTTGACCTCCCACAGCGGGCCGTACCAGGGTCTCGATGACCGGGGCTACCAGGTGTGGTTGAACTACCGGGGTCCACGGCGAGCCGTTGAGCAAGTGACGCTGGGGGAATTGCTGGCCCAGCAGGTGCCACCGGCGTTGATTCAAGACCGCCTTGCCCTGATTGGGGTTACCGCTGCCAGCGCCAAGGATGACTTCTACACCCCCTACAGCGCGGGTTTGACCGAGGACCAAAAGATGGCGGGGGTGGTCATCCACGGCCAAATTGCCAGCCAGATTCTCAGCGCCGCCCTGGATGGTCGCACCTTGATTTGGGATTGGCCGGAGGGCGTGGAAATCCTGTGGATTTTTCTGTGGGCTGGCGTGGGAGGCTTCCTGGCGCGGCGGTGGCGGCATCCCGTCCCGCTGCTGCTGAGTCTGACTAGTGCTGGGCTAGGTGTTACGGTCATGGCCCTGGTTTGGTTCCGTTTCGGGGGTTGGATTCCCCTGGCGCCGCCGGTATTGGGCCTGCTGGCTAGCGGCATGGGCGTGCTTGCCTACACCGTCTACGAAACCGACCGGCAACATCGGCTGGTGGCGGCTAAAGTAGCCCAGCAACAGGAGCAGATCACCCTGCTGCAAACCATGCTGGAATCCACCCAGCTAACGGGAGAGGGGTATCTCGGGGCGACGGTTGTCGTGCCTACCCGTAGCGAGACGAGGCGTTTGGCCGGGCGGTATCAGGTGGTGCGCATTCTGGGAGAAGGAGGCTTTGGCCGCACCTATTTGGCGCAGGATACCCAGCGACCCGGGCAGCCCCAATGCGTCGTCAAGCAGCTCAAACCCGGTCGTTCCGACCCCCAATTTCTGCAGGTGGCTCGGCGGTTGTTCCAGACGGAGGCGGAAATTCTCGAGGTGTTGGGGCGGCACCGGCAGATTCCCCAGCTCCTGGCCTATTTCGAGGAGAACCAGGAGTTCTACCTGGTGCAAGAATACATCGAAGGCACCAGTTTAGATAAGGAATTGGTTCTCGGCCAAAAGCGAGACCAGACCTACACACTGGCCCTGCTGCGGGGGATTTTGGAGGTGCTGGCCTTTGTCCACGAACACAAGGTCATCCACCGGGACATCAAACCGGCCAATATCATCCGGCGGGCCAAGGACCAGCGATTGGTGTTGATTGACTTTGGGGCGGTCAAACAGATGCGACCGGTGACGGGAGAGACGGAATACACCGTGGCTGTCGGTACGCGGGGATACGCGCCAGTGGAACAAATGGGCGGACGGCCCCAGTTAAATAGCGACATCTATGCGGTGGGGATGATTGCCATTCAGGCCCTGACCGGGATACACCCCCGCGATTTGGAGTTTGATGCGAATACGGGCTTGCCCGTGTGGCGGCCCCATGCCCAGGTGGACCCGCGCCTGGCCGATATCCTAGACAAAATGGTGGCCTACTTCTACACGGAGCGCTATCCTACCGCCTTGGATGTCCTGCGGGATTTGCGAGCGCTGCCTTGAGCTATGGTGAAAACATGGAAGAAACCATCTACGTGCGGTTGACCTGGAACGACCCCCAAACGGGTGCGGTGACCCAGCACACCTACAGCCCGCCGATTGCCCTTGGACGGGAGTACGAGCAGATGCCCAGTCATGTGGGGGGGAAAGCGGTGAACCGGGTGGTGTTGCCGGACCCCCAAGTTTCGCGATATCACGCCCTGATTACCAGCAGCGGCGGCCAGGTGATTTTGACTGACCGCAGCGCCAACGGCACCGAACTCAACGGGGAACGGCTCCACCAAACCAGTCGCGTCCTGCAGAGCCAGGATGTTCTGCGCCTTGGCAGCCATCGCATCACGGTGACCTTGACCACCACCAGTGACCCCGACGCCACCCACATCCATGCCCCAACGACCGCTGCTCCCGTCACTGTCGTCCCCAAACGGTCGGTTCAGTATTCGGGGTTGATGATTCTCCTGGCGTTAGCCCTGGTCATTGTGGCGGCGGCGGCAGCTCTGACACTCGTGACCACGCTGTTGGAGCGCTTTCGACCGAAGCCCACCTCCATGTCCTACCTGTTTATCCATCTGGCCCGATGACCTGGTTTGTGTATCCGGTGCAGGTGTATCCCCAGGACACGGACTACGGCGGCGTCGTCTGGCATGGACGCTACCTGTACTGGCTAGAGCAGGCGCGGGTGGCCTGGTTGGAGGCCCAGGGAGTGCGTTTTCGGGATTTGGTGGCCGCCGACTGCGACCTGCCGGTGGTGGAGCTGTCCATCCGCTACCACAAGCCAGTGCATCTAGGGGACCAGGTGTGCATCAAAGCTCGGCCCCGCCCGCGTCAAGGGGTTCGCTTGGTGTGGGACTACGAACTCACCCGCCAGGCCGAACTAGTCTGTACAGCCGTCGTAACTCTGGCGCCCTTGAATCGCACCACCGGCAAGCTCTACCGCCGGTTGCCTCCACCGCTGGCCCAGGTTTTTCCCAGCCGGTTAGAAACCCATGCGATATAGTGTTACGTGGTTTACCTGGTGATGACCTCGTTGCCGCCTATGGAGGACAAGGCAATTGTCAAGAGCTACTTTGAGGGGGTGGGCTTTGAGCGCTGGCGCAACATTTACGGCACCGGCCAGGTGAACCGGGTCCAGGCGGACATTCGCGTTGGGCATCAACAGACGATTGACACAGTGCTCCGCTGGTTGCCCGAGGATTTAACGGGAATCACCATTGCCGATGTCGGGTGTGGGGTTGGCAGTCTAGCGTTGCCGCTTGCCGAACGGGGCGCCAAGGTCTGGGCCGGCGATATCTCGGTCAAGATGGTACAAGAAGCCCAAAACCAAGCCCGGCGTTACCGCAGTGCCCAGGGACGCTTTCTCGACCAAAACATCGAGTTTGCTGTGGCGGATTTGGAGGACTTACGGGGCACCTACGACGTGGTCATTTGCTTAGACGTTCTGATTCACTACCCAGCGCCGCGCGCCCAGCAGATGCTCCAGCACTTGGCCCGGTGTGCCCGCCAGCGTTTGATATTCAGCTTCGCGCCCCAGACCCCCTTCTACAGTCTGCTCAAAAAAATTGGCGGCCTTTTCCCCGGCGCCAGTAAAACCACCCGTGCTTATTTGCACCCGGAACCCCTGATGACACAAACCCTGACGGAACAGGGTTGGCAATTGCAGAATCGCGCTCAAATCAGCACGCGCTTTTACTTCGCCCGGCTGTTGGATTTCACCCGAGGGGCTGGTAATTGACGATGCGGGCAAAGCTGTGGGGGTCTAAACTGGCGCTGCCGACGAGCACGCCGTCAATCTCCGGCATGGCCATCAACTCATCAATATTGTCGGGCCTGACCGAACCGCCGTAGAGGATCTGCACTCGCTCGGGCGTTTGCTGAGCCACCTGTTGCAGCAGGGTGACTTCCTTGCGAATCAGGCCAATTACCCGGTTGGCCTCTTCAGCGGGACAGGTGTTGCCGGTGCCGATGGCCCAAATCGGTTCGTAGGCGATAACCAAGCGCGAGACGTTCACCCCCACCAGCGCCTGGGCCAGTTGCGCCAGGATATGGGCTTCCGTTAGCCCCTGCTCCCGTTGCTCCAGGGTCTCACCGACGCAGAGAATGGGAATCAGCCCGAAGCGCTGGGCCGCTTTGAGCCGGAGATTGACCCGCTCGTCCGTTTCCCCGAAATACTGCCGCCGCTCGCTGTGGCCAATGATGACGTACTGCACCCCCAAATCCGTCAGCATAGGCGGGCTGATTTCACCCGTGTAAGCCCCTTCTGCCTCCCAGTGGACGTTTTGGGCACCGAGAGCAATCCTGGCGGGCAATTGGTCCACCAGCGCCGCCAAGGCCGTAAAGGGCGCACACAGGACTACTTCCCGGTCCGTATCCGCCACCAGCGGCCCGAATTCCTGCACGTAGGCCAGCGCTTCGCTTCGGGTTTTGTACATCTTCCAGTTGCCCGCGATGACCGCCATCGTTCGCGTCAATCCTTACAAAAAACCACGTCTAGCTAGTGTACGCCAATTGGGTGCTGGTGCGATAATTGCGCCTGGGTATAATCAGAGTGTCCTGTCCCATAGGAGATGAGGGCATGAACCCTAACCCTCGAAAAACGGTGCCCCCGCTTCCTAGCACGCGTACCACTGTCCCACCAGTGCCCACGGCTGCTGGTTTACCACCAGCTCCTGCGACTGAGCTACGTCCCTGGGGGAGCTTCACTGTTCTGGAGGAGGGCAAAAACTACAAAATCAAGCGCATCGAGGTCAAGCCAGGTCACCGGCTCAGTCTGCAAATGCACTACCATCGCAGCGAGCACTGGATTGTAGTCTCCGGCACGGCGAAAGTCACCTGCGGCGATAAGGAAATCCTGCTCAATACCAACGAATCCACCTTTGTTCCCCCCTGCACCCCGCACCGTTTGGAAAATCCAGGATTGATTGACCTCGTGCTCATTGAAGTACAAAACGGTCAGTACCTAGGCGAGGACGACATTGTGCGCTTTCAGGATGACTATGCCCGCGTGCCCAACACCAGCTCCGAAGCCAATACGAGCCACCCGCCAACCAGTTAATCGCCGCCAATTGCACTCGCTCACTCCCTTTCCAGTACGGTTTATCGCCCGAGGTGAAGCAGGACAGCCGTTGCAATAGACGTCTCTGGGCAAGGGATTGCAAAACCGGAGATGACTGCGAAAACGGGACGCAATTACGAGCAGGGAGGCTAGGTTTACACGGAAATACGGAACAGGTCCGCTGTCTTGACACCCGAACAGGCGGCTCAATTCGGGGACTTTTTCTCTGATTGCCGAGATGGTTTCGCCAACCGCTACAGCGGAAGATGTTTTATAGCTGAGCCGCTTCAGTTTGTCAGGGCGATAGTAGGAAAACCCAAGACGAAGTTGCGCTCTGCGACCCCCAAGATATAACAAGCAGCGATGGCTTAGCTATAACGAAGGTGCCAGAGTAGCTGGAGTCCTAGGCGCAAGAAATCTGGCTCACCGGTCATCCTTCAGGGCGCAACCTCGTTGTTGGTTCCCTCTGTGACACACGAAGGCGGTTGAGCTATCAACGATGGCTTCAGCGGTTGACGCCGGTAATGAGAATCATTATCATGCAGGGACAAAGGGTTAGGGAGCGCTCGGATGAAGGTTGCCTACGTGTTTACCCATCCCCGTTGTGGGACCTACAAGTTGGGGCAAATGATTCTTCCCCAACTAGAAGCAGGGGTGCATGGGGTGCAGGTGGTGGGGATGTTTTTCTTTGATGACAACTGCTTTGTCCTACGCAAAGGGGACCCAATTGGGGAACGGCTCGCCAAAATTGCCCAGGAACAAAACATCCTGCTGATGATGCGCGATATGTGCGCTCTGGAGCGAAATCTGGCCGAAGGGGAACCGCGCTGGTGCAACTCCGATGGGACGGGTCGCACAGAACCGGCAGTTTGCAAACCCAAAGATACCGTTGCCGGCGTCACGGTGGGATGTTTCCCAGACCTGTACGCAGCGTTACAGGGCAATCCCCCGGACCAAGTGATTACGTTGTAGGGCCAAGGACGATGCCAAAGGTGGCTTACGTCTTCAATGATTCCTGCAATGGCACCTACAAACTGGGGCAAATGATTCTCCCCCAATTAGAAGCAGCCATGGGATGCGGGTCGTGGGGATGTTCTTTTTTGACGACAATTGCAATTGCTTTGTGCTCCGCAAAAGACATCCCATCGGGGAGCGCCTTGCCAATGGAACCCATATGTCCTGGAGCGGCATTTGGCCGAAGGAACCTGGACAGGCACTGACTGCCGAGAACCGGGCGCCTGTAAACCCAAAGACACCGTATCTGGCGTGAACGTGGGGTGTTTCCCTGATTGGTATCAAGCGTTGCATTACCGCGCAAAGACTGGCCGTTTCCCCCTGCCATAATAGATAAAGCAAGGGATTTGTTGTTTTAGGGGCGCATGACGAAAGAACGGGTCGTGGTCGGCATGTCGGGGGGCGTGGATAGCTCTACCGCTGCCGCCTATTTGGTCCACCAGGGCTATGAGGTCATTGGCTTGACCCTGTGGTTGATGCCGGGCAAGGGGCAATGCTGTAGCGAAGGACTGGTGGATGCAGCCCGCGTTTGCGCCCAGTTGAACATTCCCCACCACGTGGTGGATATGCGCGAGGTCTTCCGGGGCCAGATCATGGACTATCTCGTGCAGGGTTACAGCCAGGGTACAACGCCCTTGCCCTGTTCCCAATGCAACCGCTGGGTGAAATTTGGCCCCATGTTGCAATACGCGCGGGAGACCTGGGGGATTGAGCGCATCGCCACCGGTCATTACGCCCGCATCACCTACAACGCCGACACGAAGCGCTACGAACTCCGCCGCGCGGTGGACCGCCGCAAGGACCAGTCCTACTTTCTCTACACGCTGGAGCAGGAGCATCTGGCGGCTACCCTGTTTCCCCTGGGCGACTTCACCAAGGCCCAAACCCGCGCGCTAGCGGCGCAATACGGGTTGGCAACGGCGGAAAAGCCAGAGAGCCAGGATCTGTGTCTCATTGAAGCCTACGGATCCATGCGGGCTTTCTTGGACCGGTATTTGCCGCCCAAGCCAGGGGAAATTGTCAATCGCCAGGGGCAAGTGCTGGGTCATCATACGGGCGTGCATCACTACACGATTGGGCAACGGCGAGGCTTAGGGATTGCCGCGCCGGAACCCCTGTACGTCCTGGCGCTGGATGCCCCCAATAACCGGGTGATCGTGGGCACGCGGGAAGAAGCCTTATCGCCAGGTTGTCTGGTGCATCGCCTGAACTGGGTGAGCATTGCCCCGCCCACGACGCCCCTGGCTGCCCAGGTGCAAATCCGTTATCAAGCGCCGGCGGTGGACTGCTGGGTGGTGCCACAAGCAAATGACACGGTGGAAGTAAAATTTGCTGAACCCCAATTTGGCGTGACGCCTGGACAAGCCGCCGTTTTTTATCGCGACGACCTGCTGCTAGGCGGTGGCATCATTCGCAGCGCCACTGATAAATCACTTGAGTCCTGAGCGGTTCATCGGTTGGGTAGGGACGCCGGTCTAGTTGCACCTGCAGGTTCACCAGGGGGTCTTTGCCCGCCGCTAGCAGAAACTCCAGGGACTTGAGCCCCGGCCACGTATGTACCTGGTGCAAAATGCCCATGATGGCCTGGGTATAGGGGTGTTCCGGTTGCCGGTACCAATCGGGGGGTGCCAAATCCGGCTGGTCAAACCCCAGATGCACGATCAATTCCGCATGGTCAAACACCGCCACTGCTACGGAACGCGTCACCTCCCGCAATCGCAGGTCTTGCAGGGCGGCCAAGTGCCGCAGCTTTTCTAAATACGTGTAGCGTTCGGTGGGCGTCGGCGGCGTTCGCCAATGCAGGCCCAGGGTCACCAAATGGGTTTGCAGCAGCAGATGCCCCAACTTATCGGCTTTGGTGGCCAGGTAGTGCAGGTTGTAGTGGGTCACCTCCACAATCAGGGGCACCCGTTCGACCACAGTCAATCCGTAGCCCCGCAAGCCCGCAATCTTCCGAGGATTGTTGGTGATCAACCGAATCTGCCGTACCCCCAAATCGTGCAGAATCTGGGCGCCCACCCCGTAGTTGCGCAAGTCCGCCGGAAAGCCCAGTCGTTCGTTGGCCTCTACCGTGTCAAACCCCTGGTCCTGGAGCGCATAGGCTTTGAGCTTGTTAATCAACCCAATGCCCCGGCCTTCCTGGCGTAAATAGACCACCACCCCCTGGCCTGCGTGGTCAATCATCTTCAGGGCCGCCTGCAACTGGCGTCGGCAATCGCAGCGCAGGGACCCCAGCGCGTCTCCCGTGAGACATTCCGAATGCACCCGCACCAGCACCGGTTGATGGGAAAAGTGGCGCGGGTCGCCCTTGACAATCGCCACGTGTTCTGTTCCATCCTGCTGGTTGCGATAGCCATAGATTTGAAAATGCCCAAATTCTGTGGGCAAGTCGGCAACCGTCTCCCGCACCACAAACCGCTCGTGCTGCAACCGGTACTGGATCAAATCAGCGATGCTAACGATGAGCAGGTTGTGCTTGCGGGCGTAGGCAAACAGTTCCGGCAGCCGTGCCATCGAACCATCCGGGTTTTGGATCTCGCAAATCACCGCCGCTGGGTAAAGACCAGCCAGCCGCGCCAAGTCCACCGCCGCTTCGGTATGACCAGCCCGCTCTAGGACACCTCCCGGTTTGGCTCGAATCGGAAACACATGCCCCGGTCGTCGCAAATCCTGAGGTCGCGTGCGGGGGTCCAACACCACCTGGATAGTCCTGGCCCGGTCCTCGGCAGAAATCCCCGTGGTAACCCCAAACTCCGGTGCCGCGTCAATGCTCACTGTAAAGGCGGTCTGGTTGGGGTCGGTATTGTTGCTCACCATCAAGGGCAATTGCAATTCGTCCAGTCGTTCGCCCGTCAAGGCCAGACAAATCAACCCCCGCGCTTCGACCGCCATGAAATTGATCATGCTGGGGGTGGCAAATTGGGCAGCGCACACCAAATCCCCTTCGTTTTCCCGCTGCTCGTCATCGACTACAACAATGGCTTGGCCCGCGCGCAGAGCCGCTAACGCTTCTGGAATACTGGCAAACCGGTCTTCAACCACCCATGCAGCATCAACCCATGCTGTTCAATTCTAGCCCTTCCGCGATGGTAACCGCCGACTCCCAGCCCTATTCCCCCTAGGGAATCCGACAAGAAATCGCGGCCCATCCGTCGTCCTACACCCCAGGCTCAATCCCCCACTGGAACTTGAGAAAATGCTGGTACATCTTCTCCTTGAGCAGCATCTGGTGGTAGAGCTTGACCAGAAGCTCCTGGGCTTGCTCGCGGCTCATCTGCCGCACCTGGGTTTCAAACGACCGCAGGCTGAACTCCTGCTCTAACGACAACTCAAACGGTTGTTCTTCCATGTTCATCTCCTCCAGGTCCACGAAACCCCGGCAAATGAATATGACACTTAGTTAAGAAATATAAACAATTTCTTGACAAAGTGCCAAGTGTGTATTACGAAAACCGGGTTAAGAGAGTTTTAACAGGAGTGGTTCGGGCCAGACCGTTCGCTGTGAACCATTCAGGGGGCCAAGCGGTATTGCCGCCAGGTGCCGTCGGGTTGACGGTCGTAGGCGATGCGGTCGTGCAGGCGGGACGGGCGCCCTTGCCAGAACTCGACCCAGTGGGGGGTCAACCGGTAGCCGCCCCAGTAGGGAGGTCGGGGTATGTCTTTGCCGTCGTATTCCTGCGCCAGTTGGGCAAAGCGTTCCTCCAGCACGCGCCGGTCGGGAATCTCTTGACTCTGGGGTGAGGTCCAGGCGCCTAGTTGACTCTCGCGAGGACGTTGGCGGAAGTAGGCGTCGCATTCTTCGGCGGGCAAAAGCGTCACACGCCCCCGAAACCGGACCTGGCGCTCCAGCGGTTCCCACCAAAACACCACAGCGGCGTAGGGATGATGGGCTAAATCCTGGCCCTTGCGGCTGGTCAGGTTGGTATAAAACTGCAAGCCTTCGCGGTCAAACCCCTTGAGCAGCACCATGCGGGCATCCGGGTTCCCTTGAGCATCCACCGTCGCCAGCGTCATGGCGTTGGGTTCCCGAATCGGCGCCGCGCAGGCGTCGGCAAACCAGCGTTCAAATTGCACCCAGGGGTCGGGGTCAGCCGTCAACAGCGTGTCTTGGTTGTAGTCCTGCCGGAGGTTGGCGACATCCACGTTCATGGCTGTGAAGCATTCACCGACCGCTATTATGGCAAATCCCAGACCACCGGCGGTCCTGCCGACCCGATGTGTTAAAATGCTACGGGTTCAACCGGAGAACGCCTCACCCCATTGCCATGCACATTAGCCGGTTACCGGCGTTGCGGGATAACTATATCTTCGTGCTCTGGGACCAACGGGGGGGCCAAGCAGCGGTGGTGGACCCCGCCGAACCTGCACCGGTTTTGGATTTTTTGCAAGCCCACCAACTGGAATTAACGGCGATTTTCAACACCCATCATCACGGGGACCACGTGGGGGCCAATCTCGACTTGCTGGCCCATTTCCCCAACGCCGTCGTTTACGGCGGTGCCCAGGACCAGGGCCGGATTCCGGGACAGACAGTGTATTTAGCTGCAGGGGATACGGTGCAATTTGCCGGGCGACGCGCCGAAATTTTATTTGTCCCTGGTCACACCAAAGCCCACATTGCCTACTATTTCTTGCCGACGGCGGACCAACCGGGTGATTTGTTTATTGGGGATACGCTGTTTTCCGGGGGCTGTGGGCGACTGTTTGAAGGGACGCCCGCGCAGATGCTGAATTCTCTAGCCCAACTGAGACCCTTGCCTGACGACACCCGCGTGTGGTGCGCCCACGAATACACCCAGAACAATCTGCGGTTTGCCCTGACCGTTGAACCGGACAATACCGCCCTAAGAAATTACGCCCAACAGGTGCAAGCCCTACGCCAAAAGGGGGAAGCGACTATCCCCAGCACGTTGGGCCTTGAAAAGCAAATCAACCCGTTTTTGCGCTGGGATGTGCCAGCGATTCAACGGGCGGTGGGGAGCACAGACCCCGTTACGGTTTTTGCCCGCTTACGTGCCCGCAAGGACCACTTCTAACCATGCGCGATGCCATCTATCTCCACAACATCCGCGCCTATGGGTACACTGGTTTCTTGCCGGAGGAACGGGCGCTCGGGCAATGGTTTGCGGTGGACCTGAAGCTGGAGCTGTCCCTGGAAAAAGCGGGGCAAACCGATGAAATGAGCGACACACTGGACTATCGGGGGGTGATTGCCCAGGTGCAAGCCACGATTGCCGGGTCGCGGTTTAACCTGCTGGAACGGCTGGCCTACGTTCTCACAGAAAAGGTCCTGGCGTTTCCCCTGGTGCAGGCGGTGACGGTGCGGGTGACGAAGGTTGCGCCGCCAATTCCGGATTTCTCGGGCCAGGTCAGCGTCGAACTCCATCGCCGCCGGGAGTAAGGGAATGCCGTCCTGGCCGTTGCACCGCTGGTTGCTCCCAACGCCCGCCTCAACAGCGGCGGCGCTAGCCCAAAAGCTGGGGTTATCGCCCTTGACGGTGCAGATTTTGTGGGAGCGGGGACTCCAGACGGAGGCGGACATCCGGCGCTTTTTCGACCCGCACCAGGACCCCCTGCCGCCGCCAGAACAGGATTTCCCAGACCTGCCGCTGGCGGTGGAGCTGCTGGCGCAGGCGGCGCACCAGGGGCAAAAGGTGGCCATCTGCGGAGACTACGACGCCGATGGGATGACCAGCACGGCGCTACTTTTGCGGCTACTGCGGGGGGTCGGGATCCCTGTGGACTACGCTATCCCCAGCCGGATGCAGGAGGGTTACGGGATCAACGAGCGGATTGTGCGGGAGTTTCACGCCCAGGGCGTTGACCTGGTGATCACGGTGGACAATGGGATTGCGGCCCCTGGCCCGATTGCGCTGGCGGTGGCGCTGGGGATGCGCGTCATCGTCACCGACCACCACGAACCACCGCCGGAACTGCCGCCGGCCCAAGCGATTTTGAATCCCCGTCTCGTGCCCCCTGATTCGCCCTACCGGGGACTGGCTGGCGTCGGTGTGGCCTACCTGTTGGGACAAGCATTGCTCCAACGGCTGGGGCAGGACCCCGCCTTGGCTGAACCCCTGTTGGAACTTTTTACCTTGGGCACGATTGCCGACTTGGCGCCTTTGACGGGGGTCAATCGTCGCTGGGTGCAACAGGGGTTGCGCTTGCTGACCAACTCTCGCCTGCTAGGGGTGCGGGCGCTGATTGAGGTAGCCGGGCTGGCCCAGGTGCAGGATTTCAACCCTAACCACATTGGGTTTCAGTTGGGGCCGCGCATCAACGCCATTGGCCGCCTTGGCGACCCCCAGGTGGTGATCGAACTGTTGACCACCGACGACCTCCAGGTGGCCTACCAGCGAGCGCGGGAATGCGAAGCTGCGAACCAACAGCGCCGTCAGTTGTGCGAGCAGATGGAACGGGAGGCCATCGCCCTGTATGAACAACAGTCTCCCAATTTGGCCCAGGAGCCAGTCCTGGTGCTGGTGCAACCGGGGTGGCATCACGGGGTCGTCGGCATTGTGGCGTCGCGCCTGGTGGAACGTTATGGGCTGCCGGTGTTTTTGGGGACCTACGAAGATGCGGCTCAAACGGTGATCCGAGGTTCGGCGCGGGGCATCCCCGAATTTCACGTGTATGAAGCGTTGCACGACAGCCGGGAGTTCCTCGACCGCTACGGCGGGCATCGGGCGGCGGGAGGATTTACGCTGGCTGCTGCCCATTTCCCCCAGTGGCGGGAGCGGTTACAAGCCTTTGGACGGCGCTGTTTACAGCCCCACCATCTGCGCCCCGCCTTGCAGTTGCACGCCCAGGCGCGGTTGGGGGAATTAACGCTGGAGGTGCATGACGAATTGCAACGGCTGCAACCGTTTGGGGTCGCAAACCCGACCCCCCAGCTCTGGAGCCACCGGGTGCGGGTGGTGGAACAGGCCACAGTGGGTAAGGACCGGCAACACGCCAAGTTGAGAGTGCGAGACGACACGGGCGAGAAAGAGGTGCTGGCCTGGGGCTGGGCGGATTACCTGCCCCTGCCGGATTGCCTCGACATTGCCTACACGCTGCGGCGCAACGAATTCCAGGGCCAAATCGCTGTGAATTTGGAGCTGCTGGGTGTGCGTTATCCGATCCCCACGCTGGAGATACCGCCGCCGCCACCAGTGACCCATCCCCCCACCTGCCAACCCCTGTTCCATCTGGACACCCTACTGGCGAGCCGGCCCACCGCTCGGTTTTTGCTGTACGGCTACCGACGGCCCACAATGCCGGCTTACTCCCACCTGACCTACGACCGACCCAACGGCGAACACGACGCCCTGATTCTGTGGACGCTCCCGCCACACCCCCTTCACCTGCGCTGGCTCGTGGCAAAGGCGCGACCGCAAACCATCTATGTGGCGCCCCACCGTCCACCTGTGCCAACCGCCGCCCAAGTCCTAACCTGGGTTGAGACCACCCTTGCCCAAGCCGACGGCAAGCCCTGGAACCTGCTGGCACTGGGGCAAAAGTACTGGGTCAGCCCCGCTGTCTGGATAGCCGGGCTACGCCAGTTGGGCTACGAGGCCCCCGACTGGCCAACAAGCACCTCCCTAGAGACGGAATTGGCTAACTTAGCCGCCTGGTACCGCACCTCCTGGCAGGACCTGGCCGCCCATCTCCAACCCTGACGCTACTTCTGCTGCTGTTTTGCCGCCCCGTCGGCGACCTTCTCCCGGAACAACTTGCCGGCGGAGAAAATGGGCACCGTCTTGGCTGGGATGTGGAGCGGTGCCCCGGTACCGGGATTGCGCCCTTCACGCGCTTGACGTTTGCGGGCCTCAAAGGAGCCAAAGCCCACTAGCGTCACCTTTTGCCCTTGGGCCACCGAGTTAATGATTGCTTCCAGCGTGGCATCCAGAACCGACTCCGCCACTTTTTTGGTTGTCCCCACCTTCGAGGCAACTTCCGTGACCAACTCTTCCTTGTTCATAGGTTACGCCCCATCGAAACCAAACCGAAGATTTTATCTGGCGTGTCCTTGTGAAAAAATCAAGGCCCCAAACGGCGATAAAGCCATAGTTTGACGCTTCCCAGCTTAATCAAACTTTCTCGGATTCGTCAACTGGACAGGGCATTAGCAAGGCCACCGCGTAGGCGGCAATTCCCTCCTCCCGACCGATGGGGCCTAACCGCTCATTCGTTGTGGCTTTGACCCCTACCTGTTCCGGGGTGACCGCTAACGCCGCCGCCAGCCGCTGGCGCATCGCAGGGATGTGGGGCTTGAGTTTGGGGCGCTCTGCAATCACCACCGCATCCACGTTGGCCACTTGCCACCCGCGTTCGGCTACCCAGGCCCGCACCTGCTGCAGTAATTGCAAACTATCAGCACCTGCCCACCGAGGGTCCTCCGGCGGGAAGTAATGCCCAATATCCCCGAGACTCAAGGCCCCTAGTAGGGCGTCCATGATCGCGTGGGTCAGGACATCTGCATCGCTGTGACCCAGCAAACCCAAGGAGTGAGGAATCGAGACACCCCCCAGGATCAAAGGCCGGTCCGGTACTAGCCGGTGGATGTCGTAACCGTTGCCAACGCGAAACGGTGGGTTCACAGTTGGTGCAGATTGAGACCCTGCTCACGCGCTAAGGCCGCCAGACCCCGCCGTTGCAGGGTTCGGAGCGCCTGGGTAGACAAGCGCAACCGTACCCACTTGCGCCCCTCCGGCCACCAGACCCGCTTCCACTGCAAGTTCACTTCCTGCAACCGCTTTGTCCGCCGGTGGGAGTGGGACACCCTGTAAGCATTGTTGGCCCGCTTGCCGGTCAGTTGACAATGCCGCGCCATCAGAACCCCCTAGAGATGCTGCTCCAACGCCTTCACTAGGGTGCTTTTGGGCACCGCCCCCATTACTACGTCCACCTTTTGCCCACCCTTAAAAATCATCAGGGTGGGAATGCTGCGAATACCATACTCGTTGGCAGTTTTGGGATTCTCGTCCGTGTTCAGTTTGAGCACTTTGACCCGGCCTTCAAACTCCCGCGCCACCTCATCCACGACCGGAGCCACCATGCGACACGGCCCGCACCAGGGCGCCCAAAAGTCAACCAGAACAGGAATTGGACTCTTGAGCACTTCCTGTTCAAAGGTCGCATCGGTAACTGCGGCTGCGTCAGACATAAGCTTCCATCCTTTGCCTGGGCAATCGTTAATTGTTCGCACTGTTTATCTTATCACAAAATGCCCGCGCGCCCCTAAAAAAAGACCTAAGCACCAGCTTAGGCCAGAGTGTGGTGTGAGGAGTGAACGGAAACTTGCGTCTCCGCACTAGCTTATTATAAACAAACTTTTAGGGAGTCGGGGAAGGGGACGTTCGGATGTCTTAAGCATCCCATCCAAAGCCTGACGCATCGGGGACAGCAGTACGTCACGACTACTTGCCCATCCCCAATTTCTGCGCCCGCTGATAGACCTTGCCTTCGGTGAGCAACGACGGCGCAATCACCACTTCAATCTTTTGCATCTCTCGCAGGTTTTTTGCCCCGACCGTGGCCATGCTGGTTTTCAACGCCCCTAGGAGATTGTGGGTGCCGTCGTCGAGTAGCGCCGGACCCCGTAGGATTTGCTCGAGCGTACCGGTCGTGCCCACGCGAATCCGGGTGCCCCGGGGTAGAACCGGACTGGGCGTCGCCATACCCCAGTGATACCCCCGTCCAGGGGCTTCTTGCGCCCGCGCTAAAGGAGACCCGATCATCACCCCATCCGCGCCGCAGGCAATGGCTTTACAAATATCGCCACCGGTGACCAATCCCCCATCCGCAATCACCGGCACATAGCGTCCCGTTTCCGCCTGGTAGTCTTCCCGCGCCGCCGCGCAATCGGCAATGGCGGTTGCCTGGGGCACGCCTACCCCCAAGACACCCCGAGACGTACAGGCTGCGCCAGGTCCAATTCCCACTAAAACCGCCGCTGCGCCTGCTCGCATCAGGTTCAACGCCACTTCATAGGTCACGCAGTTGCCCAACACCACCGGCATCGGCATGTCTTGGCAAAAGCGTTCCAAATCCAGTGCTTGGTGACCCGGCGCCGCCCAGTGCGTCGGCGAGACCACTGTGGCTTGAACGAAAAACAAATCGGCACCGGCTTCAGCGGCAAGAGGACCCAGGGTCATAGCGCGTCCTGGCGTGCAACTGACTGCCGCAATGCCCCCCTGCTGCTTAATCTCCCGAATGCGGGCCAGCACTAACTCTGGTTTGATGGGTTCCTGGTACAGCCGCTGCATCAGGCCCACAAACTCGTCATTGCCCACCTGTGCAATTTGCGCCAGTACCGGGTCGGGGTCTTCGTAGCGGGTCTGGAGTCCTTCCAAATTCAACACCCCCAGCGCCCCCAGTTCGGTCAGTTTCACCGCCACTTTGGTATCTACAACCCCGTCCATAGCGCTGGCGATGATGGGAATTTCGCGGGTGATGCCGCCAATCGTCCAGTGGGTATCCGTTAACGCCGGGTCAAGGGTAGCTGTGCCGGGAACTAAGGCAATTTCGTCAATCCCATAGGCCCGCCGTGCCAGCTTGCCCCGTCCAATCGGGATAGATGCCTCCATAGCCGCCGTTCCTTAAATTTTATTTAACTTAACAAATCCCCGGCGTTTCTGTCAAAAGGCTGACAGCAGCTCAGGCGTACATCTGTTCAATCAGGTCGCGGTAGCGTTCCACCACCACGTTGCGCTTGATTTTCAGGGTTTGGGTCAGCAGGCCGTTTTCGACGCTGAAGGGTTCTGCCAGCAACCGGAAGGGACCAATCTGTTCAAAAGGGCGGACGCTCGGGCGGTTTTGGGAATGCACTTGGATTTCGTGTCGGTAGAGTTCCAACACTTCGGGGCTAGCCAGGGTGTAAACGCCAGGGACAGGGGGTTCGTGGGACAAGCGCAACTGATGCCCCTGCGCTTCGGCCCAGGCTTGCAAGGCGGTTTCGTTGGGGACAATCAAACACCCCAGTTGCCGAGCGTCCTGACCCACCAGCACGATTTGGCTGATGTAGGGGCTTTGTAAACAGGCGGTTTCAATCGGCTCCGGTTCGACATTTTCGCCGCTGCTGAGCACAATCGTGTCTTTGGCCCGGCCCGTGAGCACCAAATCTCCCTGGGGCGTCAACCAGCCCAAGTCTCCCGTATCGAACCAGCCCTGGTCATCCAGCACGCTGGCGGTCGCCTCTGGGTTGCGGTAGTAGCCTTTCATGACCTGGGGGCCGCGCGCCAGCACCAGACCTTTGTGGGTCACGGGCAAGGGTTGCCGGGTTTCCGGGTCCACAATCTGGATTTCTGTCTGGGGCAAAGGCAAACCGGCGGAGTAGCGCAAGTTGTGGGTCACTCGGCGGGCAGTCAGCACCGGAGAGGTTTCGGTTAGTCCATAGCCCACTACAATCGTGATTCCCACTATTTCGTAGAAGTCGTCCAGGTGGCGAGCCAAAGCTGCACCGCCGCTGGCACCCTCTCGCAGGCGTCCCCCCACTGCTTGCCGGATTTTGCGATACACCAGCGCGTCCGCCAGCCGATGCACCGGCCAGAGCGCCAACGCCACCACGCCACTCACCAGCCGCTGCAGGAGCGACGGACGCAGCGGTTCGAGCGACAAATTCTCCCAGACCCGCTTGGCATAGACATAGCGCTTGCTGAAGCCTAGCAGCCGTTGTACCAGGCGTTGCTTGTTGGCCGGTTGTTTGCGCAATTCGCGCTCGATGCCTTCGTAGATGGACTCCCACAGGCGAGGCACGCCAACGATGTGGTGGGGGCGAAAGCGGGTCAAATCCTGTTTGAAATGACGCAGGGTGCTGTAAATCTGGTGAATGCCCTGGGAGAGCAGGAAATACTCGCAGGCGCGCCCGTAACTGTGCCAGGTGGGGAGCAGACTCAAGGCAATGTTGCCCGGGCGGGGGGTAAAGACGACGCGCAGGTTTTCCAACTGGTGCAGCAGGTTGCCGTGGCTGAGCATCACGCCCTTGGGTTTGCCGGTGGTGCCGGAGGTGTACAGCAACGTCGCTAGGGAATCCGGCTGGAGATGGGGGGCTTTAAATGGGTGCGCTTCCCCGCGCTGCATCACTTGGCTAAAGCTGAGGATGCCATTGCCCCCGTCGCCCCACAGGAGAATCGTCGCCCGCGGTTGCCAGTCGGGAAGGTAGGGCGTCAACCGTTGCAGGAGTTCCGGGGTATCCACCACCAGAAAGCTGCTTTCGCTATGGCGGTAAATGTAGTCCAATTCGTCCACTGGTGCTTGGGCGCCCCGCACCACATCCACGCCCCCCGCCATCATAATCCCCTGGTCGGCAATCATCCAGCGGGAACTGTTATCGGCAAATAGGGCCACGCGTTCTCCCGGCTGTAGCCCTAGCGCTTGCATGCCTTGGGCGAAGCGTTGAATCTGTTGCGCCACTTCCGGGTAGGTCAGGCGCACAGGCGGTTGCCGGTGGGGTTCGTCCAGGGCGATGAGGGTGGGAAACCGCTGCGCCAGCTCGGGCCACATGGCGGGTAAACAAGACCAGGGAGACATAGGCAAGGGGGAGGCAACACCAGTTATTCCCTAGGGTAGCCTGGATGGAGGCCATCGCCGATGGTAAAGCGTTATAATTTGGGCGGAATGGAAGGGAGCAGTGTCGTGGTACGGGCATTTTTCGTGGGGCGAGCGCTGGCCCAAGCCTTGACGGAGCAGGTGGGTCATCTCGTCGGAGAAGTGTTGGCCGGTGTGGGACGGTGGGATGCCCAGCAGCGGGAAGCCCTACGCCAGCAGATCCAAACCATCCTGGAACGAGCGGCTCAAGAAGAACAGAGAGTGGCCCAGGCGCGTGCCGGTAGTGCGCCATCACCTGATTTGCAAACCGTTATTGACGAATTGCGGGCTGAAATTGCACGTTTACGGACGGAACTAAAACGTTATCGCCAGCAGAACTAGGGTGACTGTCCACGTCCGCACCAGACAGTACCGCTGGAATCGGGAACGCTACTCCCGCTGGCGTCGCACCGTGGATATTTGGCTATTCGTCCTGCGGTTTTTGGCGGCCCAGTGGTGGTACGAACGAAGCTGGAGCTACCCAGGGGGACCCACCCCGGAAAAACGCGCAGCTCGGCGGCGACGGATAGCCATTTGGGTGCGCGAGAGCTTACTGGATTTGGGACCAACCTTTATCAAAGTGGGGCAATTGTTCTCCACACGGGCGGACATTTTTCCGGCGGAATACGTCGAGGAGCTATCCAAGCTGCAAGACCAGGTGCCCGCGTTTGGCATGGACCAGGTGGCCCAAATCATCGAAACTGACCTGGGCAAACCGATTGAAAAACTGTTTCTCAACTTTGAACCGACACCCCTGGCAGCGGCGAGTTTGGGACAGGTGCACCGGGCGGAGTTGCCCAGTGGGGAACAGGTGGTGGTGAAGGTGCAACGGCCAGGCTTGCGCCAGCTTTTTGACATTGACTTGGCGATTGTCAAAGATATTGCTCGCTATTTCCAAAACCATCCCAAGTGGGGGCCTGGCCGGGATTGGTTGGGCATTTATGAAGAATGTCGCCGTATTTTGTATGAAGAAATTGATTACTTGCAGGAAGGGCGCAACGCCGACGAATTCCGGCGCAATTTTCGGGGGATTGAGTGGGTGAAAGTGCCCCGGGTCTATTGGCGGTATTGCTCGCTGCGGGTGCTGACGCTGGAGTATTTGCCGGGGATTAAAATTAGCCATTACAGCGCGTTGGAAGCGGCGGGGTTAGACCGGAAACGCCTGGCGGAATTGAATGCGCGCGCCTATTTGGAACAGGTACTCAACCACGGCTTTTTCCATGCCGACCCCCACCCTGGCAATATCGCCGTGGACCCGGATGGGAGTTTGATTTTTTATGACTTTGGCATGATGGGGCGGCTCCACCCCCAAACCAAAGAGAAGCTCATCCAAACCCTGATGAGTATCGTGAATCGGGACGCCGACGGGGTGATCCAAGCGCTGGTGGAGTTGAAGGCGCTGGTGCCCCAGGGGGATATGGGACCGGTGCGCCGTTCCTTGCAGTACATCCTGGACCATTTGCTGGACAAACCCCTGGAGATGCAATCGGTGGCGGCCATCAGCGAAGACTTGTATGCGCTAGCCTATGATCAGCCCTTCCGGTTTCCGGCGACCTTCACGTTTGTGATGCGGGCGTTTTCCACGCTGGAAGGGGTGGGGCGGGGGTTGGACGAAAATTTCCAGTTTTTCACGGTCGCGACGCCCTACGCGCTGCAACTGATGGACAACCGCAATCGCAACGGGGACCTGGATTTACTGGGGGAATTGGGACGCCAGGCGGCGCAGATGGGCAATTCGGCTCTGAGTTTGCCCCGGCGCGTGGAAGCCACCTTGACCCAACTGGAGCGAGGAGACTTGGTGCTGCGCAGCCGCTCTTTGGAAACGGAACGCCTACTCCGCCGGTTAAGCGCTCAGCAGGCAGCGGGGAATTACCACATCCTGACGGGGAGCTTGCTCATCTGCGGGACGATTTTGCTGGTGCATGGCTACGGCTGGTTAGCGGCTGTGGCGGTTCTCGGCGCGGGGGTCACCGGTTGGCGGGCCTGGCGAGCTTGGCAACGCCACGAGCGCATCGAGCGCATGTTCTAGCGTTACCCGTCGCCGTAGAGCTTGCTGGGGATGCCCTGACAGCCGCCGGGAATGGTACTGCGGGTACGGGGGCCGCCCCAGGAGCAGAGATAAAACCGCTGTTCTTCTGAGAGGTTGATAGCACCGGTGAAATCCGCCCCTTCCACAATCGCGCCTGTGAATTCGCCGGTTTGTAGGTTCGGGCGGCGGCCTTTGACCCAGGGTTGACAGGGACTGGCATAGTCCAGCTTGTCCGGGTCGCCGTAGAAGAAAATGGTGCCTTGGAGATTGGCGCCTACAAATTTCGCCCCTTGCAAGTTACTCATGGCGAAGTTGGTGCGGGTAAGGTCGCAGCGGCTGAAATTCGTTCCAGTTAAATCCGCGCCGCTGAAATCCACCCGCCGTAAATCGGTGCCAGCCATATCGGCTCCCGCCAGCATATTGCCCAGATTGATCACCCGCTCGCCGTTTTCCCGGTCTTCTTGGTATAGACCGTTGCCGTCTAGGATGGGGCGTCCCAGGCGCTGGTCCCGCTTAAGGGGCGTTAGCAGCTTCGCCATGGACAAAAACCGCACAACCTTGGCCTTGCCCTCGGCGTTGACGCTGCTGAGCAGGGCGGCGGTGCGACCTTCGGCGATCATCCGTTCCTGGGGCCAGTCTTCCAGGAGTCCCTGGTCGTCGAGGGCCAGCTCGGAAATGCCCTGGAAGTAGGCGTCAATGGTTTGCTGCTGGGTGATGCGGTTCTGCTGCTCGGTTAAGACCTTGGAAATCACGTACTGTTGCCAGGAAATCACCGCCGCCACCACCGCCACTAGGATTTGCCCAACGGATCCGAGACTTTCTCCTAAAGCCGAAACCGCGTCCCAGTTGATAGGCAAGCCCCGCTGGCCCCATACCCACACGCCCAGGCCAATCAATCCCGTTAATCCGGCTATCCCGCCCCACACCAGCGACGCCTGTTCCGGCGGAATTTCTTGGAAGAGCCGCTGCAGGGGTTCCCACCAGGAGGCCAAGGCCACTGCAAAAGCCAGTACCGTGACCAAACCCGCCAGCCAGTGCCAGCCAGTCGCCACCGCCACCAGCAGTAACCCCAGCACCAGCAGTGCCAGAACCACCTGTACTCTCCGAAACCAGCGACGCCAAGGCAACAACAGCGTCTTGAAGGTCATAGGCGTCAGGGGAGCCACTGTTCGTCGAGGGCTTGCGCGAGGGTAAAGACCGGTTCAACCGGCACCCGCTGGGGGTCTATCTGACTGGCCTGCAAAAAGAGCTTCCGGCCATTGCGATACTGCTTGGGAAAAATCTCCTGGAGATAGCTGCTGAGACTGGGGCTGCTTTCCAGCAGGTCTTGGATTTCCAGGCGGAAGTTCAGGACTTCTCGTTCCCAACCCCGCAGGCAACGGGCTCGTTCCGCTTCCCAATACTTGATTTTTAGCAGGTGCTCACATAGCCGCCGTAAATCACTGGCCAGGGCGTGTTTCTCACTTCTACCCAAACTTGTTAACTCGGTAATTAAGTTTTCCAAGTCGAGGTGTAGGAAATCGCGCGCCCGCAACTGGGCAATGGTCTGTTCCAGCCAGCGTTGATAGTCCGTTTCATACAAATGCTTAGGATCCACCAGGGATGGCATGAGTCCCTAAAAGCCTGACCAATCGTTGTCTCTGGTTGATCATATCAGACAGCGGCGGGAGCCAGGCGTTTTTGATGCCAGCGCCAGGCGGTCTCAATGATAGTGGGCAAATCCGAGTATCGAGGTTGCCAACCCAACGTCTGGCGCGCCCGTGTCACGTCAGCCACCAGAATCGGGGGGTCGCCAGGGCGGCGAGGGCCTGCTTGAACCGCCAGTTTTTGGCCCGTCACCTGCTCCACCGTCTCGATCACCTGCCGCACGGAATAGCCTTGACCCGTTCCCAGATTCACAATCAGATGGGTGTCCTGGGTCTGGAGGTAATCCAACGCCTGCACGTGGGCCACCGCCAAATCCGTCACATGGATAAAATCCCGCACCGGCGTGCCATCGGGGGTGTCGTAATCGGTGCCGAAGATGGTCACCGGCTCGCCCCCCAGCAAGGACAACAACAACCGGGGAATCAGATGGGTTTCCGGGTCGTGGCATTCCCCCAGTTCGCCGTCCGGGTCGGCCCCCGCCGCATTGAAATACCGCAATGCCGCATAGCGTAACCCATAGGCTTGACGAAACCAGTGCAGTGCCTGCTCCATTGCCCGCTTGGTTTCCCCGTAGGGATTCACCGGCTGCTGGGGATGGTCTTCCGTCAGGGGCAACCACTGGGGCAAACCATAGGTCGCACACGTCGAGGAAAACACGATGGTTGGCACCCCCGCCGCCACCATGGCTTCCAGCAGGTTTAGGGTGTGAATCAAGTTGTTGCGGTAGTACTTGGCGGGGTTGGTCATGGATTCCCCCACGTAGGCGCTGGCGGCAAAGTGCATCACCGCTCGGATGTTGTACTGCCGCAGTACGTCCACGAGCTTATCTCGCTCAGCCAAGTCTACCGTGACACATTCTCCCCAGCGGACGGCCCAGGGATGCCCTGTACTGAAGTTATCCAGCACCACCGGCGTGTAACCCGCCTGCGCCAGCGCCTTGCAGGTGTGACTGCCGATGTAGCCCGCGCCCCCTGTAACTAACACTGCCATTGTCGGCGTAGCTCCGTAATTGTCCGTTGCAAACCGGTGCGCAGGTCCACTTGGGGCGACCAGTTTAGCTTGGTTTGCGCCAGGGTGATATCAGGGCGGCGTTGTTTCGGGTCGTCTTGGGGTAACGGCTGAAAAGTGATGCCTGCCCTGCTGCCGGTTAACTCCTGAATCACTTGCGCCAGCTCCAAGACGGTCATCTCCTGGGGGTTGCCCAGGTTGACGGGATAGGGATAATCCACCCCCATCAGGCGCACGATCCCTTCAATCAAATCGTCAATGTACTGGAAACTGCGGGTTTGGTGACCATCGCCATAGACCGTCAGGGGTTCGCCCTGCAGCGCCTGCCGCAGAAAGTTGGTCACCACCCGCCCGTCGTGCATATCCATCCGGGGGCCATAGGTGTTGAAAATCCGCACGATGCGCACGCCCAACCCGTACTGCCGGTGAAACGCCAGGGTCAGGGCTTCGGCATAGCGCTTGGCTTCGTCGTAAACGCCACGTGGGCCAGTACAGTTGACGTGTCCCCAGTAATCTTCCCGTTGCGGGTGCTCGAGCGGGTCGCCATAGACTTCGCTGGTGCTGGCCAAAAAAAATTGCGCCCCTTGACGCCGGGCCAACTCCAGCAGGTGATACGTTCCTTCGGCATTGACGCGCAGGGTTTCTACTGGCATGGCCAGGTACTTGGGGGGCGACGCCGGGCTGGCAAAGTGCATCACCCAATCGAGGGGTTCATCAATCGCCAGGGGTGTAATCACATCGTGCTCCACCCGTTGCACCTGGGGATGGCCGTCCCAATGGGCCAGATTGCTCCAGGAACCCGTGCAGCAGTTGTCCACCGCAATCACCCGGTACCCTTCCTGCACCAGCCGGTCAGTGAGATGGCTCCCCACAAACCCCGCCGCGCCCGTGAGCAAAACCGTCCCCCGCATCAGCGCCCCATGCCCAGATAGGTGAAACCGGCCCGTTGCAACCGCTCCCGGTCCAGGAAGTTGCGCCCGTCAATGAGCAGGGGCTGGCGCATGGTCGCCGCCAGGGTTTCCCAGGGCAAATCGCGGTACTGGGGCCAGTCCGTCACCAGCACCAGGGCGTCAGCATCTTGGGCCAAGGCCGTCACGTCATCGCAGTACTGCACGTCCAGCTTGGACCATTCCCGTCGCGCTCGCTCCAGTGCCACTGGGTCATGGACGCGCACTGCCACCCCCCGCTCCAACAGTTGCTGGGCAATGTCGTAGGCTGGCGCATCCCGCAGGTCGTCTGTGTGGGGCTTAAACGCCAGTCCCAGCAACCCTACCCGCCGTCCCTTGAGAATCTTCAGGGTTTGCAGGAGTTTTTCCACCACCCACTGGCGCTGCTGGGCGTTCACCAACCGGCTGGCCTGGACAATCGCCATCCCCAACCCGTAGTCCCGCGCCGTGGCAATCAACGCCGCCGTGTCCTTGCCGAAACAGGAGCCGCCCCAGCCAATGCCGGCCTGCAAAAACTGGCTGCCGATGCGCTTATCCAGCCCAATCCCCCGCGCGATCTGAGTCACGTCCGCCCCTACCCGCTCCGCCAACTGGGCAATTTCGTTGATGAAGCTAATTTTCAGCGCCAAGAACGCATTGGCCGCATACTTGATCAACTCGGCGGACGCCAGGTCTGCCGTCACCAGGGGCACCGCCGCCAGCCCGTCCGGTCGGGGCAAAAAACTGGGGGGCGTAAAACTTTGCTCCAGGATGGGTTGATAGAGCTGGTGCAACACTTCCAGCGCCTTGGGGTCTTGCGTGCCTAGCACCACCCGGTCTGGGTAAAACGTGTCGTGCAACGCTGACCCTTCCCGCAGAAATTCCGGGTTCGACGCCACGGCAAACCGAGGAACCGGCTGGGGGCGCGTCCGCAACGCTTCTTCAATCAAGGTTTCCACCCAGTTGCCGCTGCCGATGGGCACCGTGGACTTATTGACGATGACGGTAAACGGCTGGGCCAAGTGTAACCCAATCCCCTGGGCTGCCTGGCGCACATAGGTCAAGTCGGGATTGCCATCAGGGAGCGACGGCGTCCCCACCGCAATAAAAATCACCTGGGCTGGCGCAATCGCGGTGGCGTAGTCGGTGGTGAAGGTGATGTTAGGGCGAGCCAAATGCAGCAGTTCGGCCAGATAGGGTTCATAAATAGGAATGTCGCCCCGTTGCAGGCGTTCTACCTTTTGGGCGTCCACGTCTAGCCCCACCACCTGATGGCCCAAGTAGGCCAGCGCCACCCCCGTCGTTAGCCCCACGTAACCCGTGCCAATAATTGCAACCTGCACCTGCTGCTCCTGCACCAGTTTCCCCACTAATATACCGGTTTCGGGTGACGTTTACTCCCGCACTGCTCGCCAAGGCGGCGCTTGCTGCAAGAGTTTGGTGGCTGCCGCTGCCGGTACAGGCGGTGAAAACCAGTAACCTTGCCCGTAAATCCGGTCCGCTGGGCTAAAGCTCTGCAGGAGGGCCAGTTGTTCCGGGGTTTCAATCCCTTCAGCAATCACATCCTTTTCCAGGGTTAAAGCTAGCGTGATAATGGCTTGCACCAGCGCTCCCCGTTGGGTCATTTGCTGGATAAACAAGCGGTCAATTTTCAAGCAATCCACCGGCAGGCGTTGCAACCGCGCCAGCGATGAATAGCCTGTTCCAAAATCGTCAATACTCACCTGCACCCCCTGTTGCCGCAATTCGCCCAGGGCTTGCCCCACCGTCTGGGGGTCTGCCATCAGGATGCCCTCGGTCACTTCCAGCACCAGTGACTGGGGGGGCAATTGCCAGCGAGCCAATGCCTGAGTGATTTGGGTCACCAAGGTTGAAGTGCGCCGGAATAATCGCCCAGAGAGATTGATGGCTAGGGTCAAATCCGGTCGTTGCTGGCGCCACTGGGCCAGTTGTTGACAGGCGGTTTCCAGCACCCATTCGCTCAGGGGGTGAATCAACCCCGATTCTTCGGCAACGGGGATAAACACGCCCGGCGACACCAAACCCACCCCTGGTTGCTGCCAGCGCACCAAGGCCTCAAAGCCCACAATATCGCCCGTTTGCAGATGCACCACCGGCTGGTAGTACAAAACGAATTCTCCCTGGGCCAGTCCCCGCCGCAGGGCTGTTTCCAGCGCGAGTTGTCCCATCACCTGGGCGTGCATCCCCGGTTGAAACACCTGCACCCCGCAGCGGCCCGCTAGTTTCACCTGGTACATGGCGATGTCGGCGTTGCGCAGGATGTCCGCTGGGCTGTAGTCGGGGTCATCGTTCAAACAAATGCCAATGCTGCTGCTGAGCACCACCTCTTGCCCCTGCAACAAAAAGGGTTCCTGGAGTACCTGCAGTAACCGCTCGGCCTGGGCTACCGCCTCCTGGACACCGCTGATGGGTTCTAGCAGCACCACAAATTCATCACCTCCGATGCGGGCTAGGGTGTCGCTTGGACGCAGGTGTTGCCGCAACCGCCGGGCCACCTCCTGGAGCATTTCGTCCCCTACCGTGTGGCCAAGGCTGTCGTTCACCAGCTTGAAGCGGTCGAGGTCGGTAAACAACACGGCGTAATACTGCCCCGCTGCGGGTTGACATCGCCGGTGGGCCTGATGCAGCCGGTCCATCAGGAAATTCCGATTGGGCAAGCCGGTGAGGGCATCGTGCGTCGCCTCGTAGAGCAGGCGGGCTTCAATTTCCTTTTGGGCCGTGATGTCCCGGTACACCCATACCCGCTCGTCCTTAGCGCTGGCCGTCGTCAAGGAAAGCACGGTCAGTTCGACCCAAAAATCTCGCTGGTCCTTGGTGTACTGCACCAGTTCCACCCGCACCGAGGCCCGCTGTTTAACGGAACTTTGGATGTACTCCCACTGGGTGAGGTCGGTTTTGGGACCGCACAGCTCCCCTAGCCCCCGCTCCTGTAGCTCCGCCAGGGTGTAACCGGTCATGGCTAGAAAGGTGGGATTGGCGTAAATCACCTGACCCTGGCGAGTAATCACAATGCCGTCGTTGGCGCAAACCACCACCGATTCCATGAGCTTCAACTGTTCCTGGGCCTGGTGCGCCGCCGTCACGTCCCGTCCCACCCACTGGAATTCCACAGTTTCGCCTCGGTCGTTGGTAATCGGTTGCACCTGCCACTGCACCCATCCCCAACTGCCGTCGGCCCGCCGCAGGGGTTGTTCACCCGGCGCCAGCACAAAGGTCGTGGCGGGCTGTTGAGCAATCTCGGCTGCCGTCTGGCCCACATAGGCACAAAACGCCGGATTGACAAAGGTGATCTGCCCCTGGGGGGTATGGCGGCAGATGAGTTCCGTTTGCTGCTCGACAATCTGGCGGTAGCGGGTTTCCTGCTGTTGGAGTTGTTCATACAGTTCCCCCCGATGCAGGGCCAGTCCCAGATAATTGGCCACCTGTTGCACCAGATGGGTTTCCGCTTGCGCCCAAGGGCGGGGCTGTTGACAGTGGTGGAGAATGAGCAATCCCCAAAAGTGATCCCGATGGCGAATGGGTACAACCAAGTTTGCTTGCACATGGAACTGTTGCAGCAATGCCCGGTGACAGGGTTGTAAAGGGGCGCTGGTCACATCCTCGATGACGCAAATCCGTCCCTGCCGGTAGGCCGCTAAATACCGCTCATCAAAACAGGGGTCGTAGATTTGGGTGTGCAACAACCGCCAGCGGGGGTCCGCCACTGCCTCCACGGCAAACGTCACGGCCCCATTGGAGGCCACCGGCGCAATCGCCACCCGATCGACCCCTAGCAGCGCCTGCAACTGGGTCACTGCGCACTGCATGATGCGGTCCAGGTCAAACGACTGTAGGATTTCCGTACTTAAGTTGACCAGAAATTGGTTGTACATCCCCTGGAGCTGGGTCGTTTGTTCCGCCTGACGCCGGGCCGTGATGTCCACCGCCGCCCCTAGGAAACCCGCTAGTTTCCCCTGCGCGTTGTAGCGGGGATGCCCTTGACAGGCCAACCACAAGTATTCCCCCTGGGCGTTACGCAGGCGAAATTCCACTCGATAGGATTGCCGGGACGCCACCGCCTGCTGATAAATTCGCCGCAAGTCCGCCTGGTCCTCCGGGTGAACCCAGCGCCACCACCCATCCCCGAGGGCCTCGAGGGGGGACTGCCGAGTGATGGCGGTCCACTGGCTATTGACGTAAAGGATGGCCCCCTGGGGATCCGCTAGCCACAGCAACACCGGCGCAGTGGCTGCCAACTGGCTCAGTTCGGATTCGGGGATGGCCAACCCCACTGCCTGACAGGGCGACAAAGGGCTAAATTCCACGATGTAGGCCGTCTCGCCCACCGTGACCCGCTGATGCTGGGGCGACTGGTACCGCAAGCAAGCCAAGGCCAACGGATGCAGGGATTCCCACGCCGGCGGGGCATAGCCATTGTGGGCTTGGGGATTGAACTCGTGGAACGTGTATTGCCCGTCGGCCTGCTGTTCCACCCATAGCAGGGGGTAGGGAAGCTCGGTGGGGAAAGCCATCGAAAGCGCTGGGGTTGGACTGCCAATGCGCTGAACCCAGCCTAACAAATCCTGAAGGACGTCTCCGTTGTTGTCATAATAAAAAGCGTAAAAGGGCAGTGTGACGGGATGGCGATGGCAATCAAAAAGGGGAGTTTGGTGCGGGTGCAACGGGAACGCCTGGAAAACAGCCTCGAAGCCCAGGCCAGCGACACCCGCTGGTCGGCCTACGTGTTTGAATCACCGGCGGAAGTGCTGGATATTCGCGGCGATTACGTGCAGTTGAAATTCCGCGTGCCCACACCCCCTGTGTGGTTACGGCTGGACCAGGTGGAGGAATGGGCCTAACCATCCCCTGGGGTGCCATCGCCGGGGTAGCCCTGTGGTTGACGCTGGTGCTGGGTCTGGCCCTAGCGATTCAACGCCAGACGACCGCCGACACCGAAACCATCCGCAAGATTGTCCATATCGGCACGGGCAACGTGATCCTGCTGGCCTGGTGGTGGCAAGTCCCCACCTGGCTAGGGATTGGGGCGGCCATCGCTGCGGCCCTTGTCACGGCAGTTTCCCACTGGGTGCCCCTTTTGTCCGTGATTGACAGCGTGAACCGCCGCAGTTGGGGCACATTTTTTTATGCGGTGAGCATCGGGGTGCTGATGGCTTGGTTTTGGCCCAATTTGCAGTACCGATACGCCGTTTTAGGCGTGCTGGTGATGGGCTGGGGCGACGGCTTGGCTGCTGTGGTGGGACGTCGCTGGGGCAAACATCCTTACCGCCTGGCAGGGATTTGCAAAACCTGGGAAGGGTCCTTGACGATGGCGGGAGTGGCTGGGCTATTGACCGGCTGTGTGCTCGGCTGGACGCCCTTGGTGCTGGTAGTCGCCTTGGTGGCCGCCGTTTTAGAGATTTTTTCCTACTACGGCGTGGACAATCTCACCGTTCCCCTGGCAACGGCGGGTGTAGCGTTCTGGTGGCAACGGGCATGGCTCAATTGATTCTGGAACAGGTGACGCAGCGGTTTGGCCGGCTGGTGGCGGTAGCGGACGTCTCGTTGCACATCCCCGATGGGGAATTTTGGGTGTTGATGGGGCCGTCCGGCTGCGGCAAGTCCACGATTTTGCGCACAGTGGCGGGATTATTGCCAGTGCAGCAGGGGCGGATTTTTTTCGGAGACCAGTGTGTCAACCACGTGCCAGCGCGCGAACGGGATGTAGCGATGGTGTTTCAAAACTACGCCCTGTACCCCCACCTGACCGTGGCTGAGAATCTGGAGTTTGGGTTGCGGATGCGGGGTGTGGCTCCGCGGGAACGGCAACAGCGAGTGCAATGGGTCGCCGAGTTGTTGGGGTTAACGGCGTTGCTTGGGAAAAAGCCGGGGCAACTTTCCGGCGGTCAACAACAGCGAGTGGCCTTGGGGCGAGCCATGGTGCGGCAACCCCAGGTGTTCCTATTAGATGAACCCCTCTCCAACTTAGACAGCCGCCTACGGGACCAAACCCGCACCGAATTGAAGCGATTGCACCAGCAGTTTCCCGTCACCACGCTCTATGTCACTCACGACCAGACCGAAGCCATGACACTGGCGGACCAACTGGTGGTGATGCACCAGGGGCGCGTGCAACAGGTGGGTTCTCCGCAGCAGTTGTACCAACAACCGGCGAATAAAACCGTGGCCTTGTTTCTGGGCCATCCCCCCATGAATCTGTTGCCGGCTTGGCTTTTCCCTGGCGTGCCCTCCACTGTGGAGGTCGGCGTACGTCCCGAAGCGGTGGAGGTAACCGCCCCAGAGCAAGGGCACCTGCGAGGCCAGGTCAGCGTGGTTGAACCCCTGGGAGATGTGAATTTAGTGCAAGTTGAGCTGGAGCGGGATGTATCGCTGTGGCTCAAAACCCGCTGCGAAGTGCGCCCTCAGGAATGGCTGGGGCTACGCATTCCCGAGGTCAAGCGCTATTACTTTGACGTCGCCACCGGGCAGAGTCGCTTGTTCACGAGCGTCTAGGTTGCAACGGTGGTGCTGGAATAGATTTCGGCATGGTTGGAGACCGACCTCCAACTTGATATTTCTCAGTAGCTCTAAGGGGGCGTTGCATAAACAGTCCAGTAACCAACGTTATTGGAACCATAGCCGCCGTCTCCCCAACCTGTCTCCCAGGAATTTTTGATTCTCCAGGCTTGACGCTTGTCATCCCAACCAACCAATTGCACTGCATGATTGGTTCGGTCTCCCAACTGAGGAACCTCCTCCTCATAGGTGCCGTTACCGACGAGATTGCCCCCTGCAATATCTGAAGATTTCTCTGTGACGAAGCCCCAGGCTAGCAGTGGCGGCACAGGCCCCTTTTGCACATCACCTTTGCAGGGAGTTTGTTGACCTCCCTCGTAGGGATAGTTTGCTTGCTGAACGAGATTGTTAGCCACCATCCACTGCAAGGCCCCTAATGTTGTATCAGCGGGAGGCAATTCACAGACATCTGCACCAGAATAACTCAAAATCTGCTGCTCAGAGAGATTAGCTATGGAAAAAACTGGCGCTTTCTGCGACAGCCGTTGCCGCCCACGCCCAGCAATCGCCACAGCCCTGTCCGTTGGTCTCCGGGAGAATGACCTTGTCATGATAGACATAAGTTTTCACTTTGGGGTCGCAGGGAGGCCTATCAAAATGTTGCGCCGTTGTAAATCCTGGAAGTAAAGTTGACAGATACGGCAGGCTTGTTGATTGATGGCTGGAATTCTTTATCGTGCGGTGCAGAGCCAGTTAAGGTGGATAGAGGACGCCCCGACACCGGCGTAAGGCTGGCTTTGTATTTGTAGCCTCGGCGCTAGATTTCTATACGTTGCTGGATAAGATGCTGGTTCCAAGCTGCGCAATAACTCTGGTGAAATGTCAGGGCTGGGTTGTAATCACCATGATGCCCCCAGCTCCAAGGGCAGCAAGGCAAGCCAACCCAAGGCGATTCATCAAACAGCTCCTGTGGATGCGCTAAAGAGAGCCTAAAGTTAGGACTTAGGACTGAGAGTACTGGCAAACAGATGCTCAAACTGGCTCATTTACCAATAAAAATCTAAGTTTGTGGTTACTTGAGTAAGTAAAATGCTCCGAATACACTGACGAGTTCTATTGACAAACTAAGTCATCCCCACACCATTTCCAGTCTCAACACTTGCTATAGCTAAAAACATTCAGTCTGACGTAAAATAAGGCTGAACGGTTACGGAGCGATGTCTATGCCTTACAGCACGGGTCTGCGTCAGAAAGCCATTGAAGCGGTCGTAGGGAGTACAACACTTGTCGGAGTGAGATATCGCACGTTACTCTGAAACCGGTGATTGTTTACCAAAAGGGGCATAGTCATAAATTTCGCAAGTTTGTCCGGGCAAATCCCAGTCTGACTCAGAAGGAAATGGTGGCTAGTATGACGATTTGTAGGACGCTTAATCCTACCAAGAGCAAGACGAATAAGAGCGACAGGCGTATCTAGAGAGAATGAAGGATGTGAAGCCGTAGACCAATCCGGCATTGACCAGCGAGCAGTTTATGCGTATGGCTGGGGTGTAAAAGGGGAGAGAGTCTATGGCAAAAAGATGGGTAGACAACGTGAAAGGGTTAGTATGATGGGTGGTTACTATAGCTGAGCACAGAATGCTTGACATGGGCAGCAACCGGAAACCTACATGTTTTCCTATTGGTTGCTTCTCAAGCGCGACAACCTAAATGTTTCCTGCTATATTTGGGGAGATTAATTGAGCCATTGACATGGATAGGTAACTGCAATTTACAGGTGGTTTTAACCTGGTTACGTGAGTGGTTACTACCAGCCATTGGACCCGGTAGAAAGATGGTGTTGGATAATGCTAGTTGCCATCGGTCTAAGGTCATCAAGCAAGTGGTGGAGTCGGCTGGGTGTGAACTGATACATTTGCCCAGATATTCGCCAAATTCGCATCCGATTGATTGAGCAAAAGGTGCGTAAGTTACAGGTAAGTCCAATCAAAAATCTGCAATCTTTGGTCAATGGAACTATCCGTAGATTGTGTTAAGTTTTGTGATTTTAGCTATACTCATGAAACGGGCGGTAAGCATTTGTACCCGGTTATACCGTTGAAAAAATCCGGTAGGATACAAGCAGTGGTGGATTGCTGGTGGAACCGGTGTACGCAGGACCTGCGCCCCATGGGGGGGTGTTGATCAATCGGCTGGTGTCAGGGCAAGAGCGGGCGCTGTGGGAAGAACGTACTCGTGCGGCTCCCCGTATCCCCTTGAGCGAGCGGGCCATGTCGGATGTAGAGATGATCGCCACAGGGGGGTTTAGCCCGTTGACAGGATTTATGAACCAGGCGGATTACCAGGCCGTGGTGGAGACCATGCACTTGCCCAGCGGGTTGCCCTGGAGTATGCCGATTACGTTGGGGGTATCGGAAACGTTGGCTGCATCCTTGCGGGAAGGGATGTGGGTGCGACTGCACAGTCCCCAGGGCCTGGACGTCGGCGTGATGGAAATTCAAGACATTTATCGCCCCGACCGGGAACGGGAAGCCCAAAAGGTCTATAAAACCACGGAAATGGCTCATCCCGGCGTCCAGGCATTGTATGAACAGGGACCTGTGTACCTGGGGGGACCCCTCTGGGTATGGGAATTACCGGCACCACCCTTTCCCCAATATCACTTGCCCCCCGCCAAGAGCCGCCAAGTGTTTCAGGAGCGGGGCTGGCGAACCGTTGTGGGGTTCCAAACCCGCAATCCCATTCACCGCGCCCACGAGTACATCCAGAAATGCGCTTTAGAGATTGTGGACGGCTTGTTTTTGCATCCGTTGGTGGGGGCTACCAAAAGTGATGACATCCCGGCGGATGTGCGCATGCGCTGTTACGAAGTGGTGATTGAGCATTACTTCCCCAAGGAGCGGGTGGTGCTGGGGGTGAATCCAGCGGCGATGCGTTATGCCGGACCCCGCGAAGCGATTTTCCACGCCCTGGTGCGCAAAAACTATGGCTGTACCCACTTCATCGTTGGGCGGGACCACGCGGGTGTGGGCAATTACTACGGCACCTACGAAGCCCAGGAAATTTTCCGGGAGTTTGACCCGCAGGCGCTGGGAATCACCCCCCTGTTTTTTGAACATGCGTTTTACTGCACCCGCACCCAGAGCATGGCCACCAGCAAGACCAGCCCTAGCCGTCCCGAAGAGCGGATTCATCTATCGGGTACCAAGGTGCGGGAGTTGTTGCGCCGGGGCGAACCCTTGCCGCCGGAATTTAGTCGGCCCGAAGTGGCAGCGATTTTGATGGCCGCGATGCGGGAGTAAACCCATGGGCTACAGCCGACGGTCACTGATCCAGGCGGCGCTCGCAGGGATCGGATTCACCCTTGGGCGGGCGCAACGGGTTTTGGCGGCTCCGACATCCCGCAAGCTGGCGTTGCTGGTGGGCATCAACCAGTACCCCAATGCCACCAAAACCCCATCCCTGTCCGGCTGCGTCACCGATGTGTGGTTGCAACGGGAATTGCTGTGCGGGCGATTCGGGTTTGAGCCGGCGGACGTGTTGACGTTGACCGATGCGCAGGCCACCCGCGACCAGATTGCCCAGGCGTTTCGGGAGCATTTGCACCAGCAAGCCCGGCCCGGCGACGTAGTGGTGGTGCATTTCAGCGGCTATGGCAGTCGGGATGGTCAACCAGCGCTGTTGCCCCACGATGGCTTACAAACTCCTACCTGGATCACGGAAGCCGAATGGCTGGAATGGTTGCGGCAACTGCCTACCGACCAGGTGATGACGGTGCTGGATACCGGCTACGACTATCCGGGGAGTTTTGCCTGTGGGAATGTGCGGGTGCGGGCCTGTCCCCCCATCGTGTCGCTGGATGAATCGCGCCAGTTCCCCAACGCCCCCAAACCGCCAGGTGTGTTGATTCGCGCCGCCCGTCCCGGTACGGTGGCCACCGAAGCCCTCTGGCCAGGATTTAGCGCCGGGACCCTGACCTATGCCCTGACCCAAACCCTGTGGGGAAGTACCTCCGGCTCGGTGCTAGTGGATGTGGCGGCGCAAATTGCCCAGACGGTGGGTTCCCAGCAAACGCCGGAAGTGGTGGGTTCCCCCCAGCGGTTGCCGGTGGCACCTAGAGCAGCCGGACGAGTGGTGGATGTGAACGACAGTGATGTCGCTTGCGTGCTGGCGGGGGTCCCCCCCTGGTTGCTGGCTCATCTCGCACCGGAATCCCAACTGGTGACAGTGCAGGGAACGCCTTTGACGGTGCGCACGCGCCAGGGGTTATTGGTGAAAGCCACAGCCCAAGGGCCGGTGCAAGTCGGGGAATGGGTGCAGGAACGGGTGCGCGTCATTCCCAGCCACATCCAACTGACGGTGGCCCTGGATACCAATCTGGAGCGAATTGAACGGGTGGATGCCACCAGCGCTTTGGATAACTTGGGTTATGTGCGGACGGTGAAAGCTGGGGAACAAAGCGCCGACTGCTTGTTTGGACGGGTGACGCCGACTACCTACGGGTTGTTTTCACCGGGGCATGACCTCTTTCCGGGAACTGAAGGCGCCGCCGATGAAACGGTTAAAGCCGCTATCAAACGACTCACTCCCCATTTCCACACGCTGCTGGCGGCCAAATTCCTAGCGTTGACTGACAATCCGGCTCATCCCTTCGCCACGACGGTTCACCTGCGCCGGGATAACACCTTGTTGCTCAGCCAGACCTCGGTTCCCGCCGCAACCCCACCGGCCAACAACGGCATTTTGTCCTTACCGACTGTGCCCGCTGGCAGCTCCTTAACCTGTCAGATCACTCACCGGGCGGTACAACCCTTGGCCGTTTTGCCTTTGACTGTTCACCCGAGCCAGTTCATCCAGACCTACCCTGTGCAGACGCTGTTGCCGGACACGCCCACCACCTTGACCGTCAACGCACCTTCCCACCCCGGCTTGGCCGAGCTCCGTTTGCTCCTCAGTCCGGTGGCCTGGCCGGCTTCGCTCCCACCTGAACCCCTGTCCCTGGCCCAAGCGGTTCTCCAGCACTTGCACAGCGTCAGCAACCCGAGCAACCCCAGCAAAGACACCTACAGCTTGGACACCAGCACCTGGGCCGGTTTGACGTTTATTTATCGGGTGGGGTAGGCGGGGCAATTTCCTCGTAAATGACGCAGCGAATGTAGTTAATCGCCAAATCCCCCAATCCCACGTCGGGGCGCGAACCATCCGCCAAACGAATCCGCTCAAAGCGAATCCCCCGGCCCAACTCCAGGTGAAACCAGCCCAAGCCCAGGAAAAACCGCTGCAACTGCAACCAGGGCCGGTCTTGCAGATGGTCGGTGTTGGATTCCAAGGGCAACCAGCCCCGCCCGGGCCAATACACCTCCAGCCACACGTGGTTGAACTGGGGCAGCAAGGGAACGTGTTTTAACTCCGGCGTTCGGGGGCATTTGTAGCGTCCCGCCGTCCGGCAGGCAATGCCATTGAGCCGTAGCAGCGCCAGCAACAACCCCACGTATTCCCCACAGGAACCCGTGCCCCGTTGCAGGACAATGTGCGGCGGGTCAATGGTGCCTTTCATCTGGTAGCGCAGCCGGTCATAGACATAGTTGCGAATCGCCCGCAGCTTTTCGGGAAACGTTTGCGCACCCGCCACCGCCTCCTTGGCCGCCTGTTGGATGATGGGCTGGTCCATGCTCAGGTCGTCGTCGTCCACCAGGTAGCGCTGTTGCATCTCTGGCTCCAGGGGCGGGACCGACTCGCTGGCACCGGGGGGAATGTGGTACTTGATGCTAAAGACCTCCAACACCGCTTTCCAACCGAACACCAGGGCTTGCCGCTCATCCAACCGGTCAAACCGAAACACGGCCACCGGCTGTCCCTCCTCCCATTCCAGTTCAAAGGGCCGCCCTACCGGTTCAACAGAACGCACCCGCTGGCGGTCGGTCGTTGCGGGCAAGGCAATCCGCCATTCCAACTGTTCCAAGGTCACGGCCTCCACCGGCGACCACTCCTCGATGTAGCTCAACTCCAGGACAAAGCCATTGCTCAGGGTGTAGTGCCCGTCGGGGTAGTAATGAAACACCAGGGGATGGATAAACACCCGGTCCCGAAACCCCAACTGCAACGGCGGGCTGGCATTGGGTTCGTCGCGGATGTAGGGTTCCTCGTCGCTGTAGGCCACGTAATAGCGTCCTTGCCACTGGGTTAGCCCCACTGGATGCTCGTAGGGCGTGATCACGGTCAATTCCACCTGACCGGTTTCAGGATGCAGTTGATAAACGCTCTGTTCGGTGTCATCGCAGGCCCACAGGGTCTCCCCAATAAACGTCAACTGGATCACCCCCACGCCTGGTGCTGGCCAGTCCCGCAGTTTTCCTTGTTCCAAGTCCACAACCCAGAGACACCCCCGCCCGCGACTGCTCAGGTACAACCGCTTCCCCAGCTTGGCAATGCCTTCGACCCGGTCCGGCAACGTCCACACCAACTGGGGTTCCGCCAGATGCCACAGCGTGTCGGTGATATGGCACGTGCTGGTGTACACCTGGTCCCCATCCGTAAACCAGAGCGTTTCTCCCTCCAGGTACCAGCCGCCAATGTCCCGCAGGTAGTGGGTTGTGTCTCGATTCAGAATGCGTAGGTTTTCCGTGTGGGGGTCCATCAGCGCCAGGTAACCCGAGCGGGGGTCGAGCGTTAAGAGCTGGTCGCGCCAAACCGTCAAGCCTTGTAAACTCCGCAGGACAGGGGGTCGCAGGGTACGAAACAGGGGATTGGCCATGCTCCATGCCAGGTTTTGATAATTTTCCATTATCCCTCAGTTCATTAAAAACAAAGGTTCTTCCGTGCCGAGCCACCCCGGTTCCATTACCATAAAAGGAGAAATCATAAAAAAATGTAAACAAAGGGGGGATGGACATGGTGACCACCGCCACACCACCAAAGTCAAAACGCTTATCCCTGCAAGTAGAAACCATTGGTGCAGATACCACAGCGATTCGTTCCCTAGACTGGGACCGCGACCGGTTTGATATTGAATTTGGGTTACAGAACGGCACCACCTACAACTCATTTTTGATCCAAGCGGACAAAACCGCCCTGGTGGACACCTCCCACGCCAAGTTTCGGGAATTGTACATCCCTCGGTTACAAGAACTGATTGACCTGCAAACTCTGGACTATCTCATCATCAGCCACACGGAACCCGACCACAGTGGCTTGGTGCGAGACATTCTGGAGTTGGCGCCCCAGGTGACAGTAGTGGGGTCCAAAGTAGCGCTGCAATTTTTGGATGATTTTGTGCATCGGCCCTATCAACGCTGGCAGGTGAAACAGGGCGACCAGATTGACCTGGGCCGGGGGCATGTATTGGAATTCATCAGCGCTCCCAACCTGCACTGGCCCGATACGATGTTGACCTGGGACCATGCCACCCGGATTCTGTTCACCTGCGACGTGTTTGGGATGCACTATTGCCGCGAGACCTTGTACGACGAATCCCTGACTGAAATTGAAGATGACTTTCGTTACTACTACGACTGTTTGATGGGACCCAACGCGCGGTCGGTGCTGGCGGCCTTGAAACGGTTAGCCCCCCTGGGTCAACCCAGCCTGATTGCCACGGGTCACGGCCCCTTGTTGCGCTATCACATTCCCGATTGGATCGACCGCTATCGCCACTGGAGCGAAAACCAGGAAAAAAGTGGCACCACAATTGCCGTCTTCTACGTGGCGGACTACGGCTACAGCGACCGGCTCTCGCAAGCCATTGCCCACGGGATCACCAAGACCGGCACGGCGGTGGAAATGGTGGATATGAAAGCAGCGGAATTGCAGGACGTGCGGGAACTGGTAGAGCGCAGCCAGGGCGTGGTGATTGGCATGCCACCAGTCAGTGGCGAGTGGGCGGAGCACCTGCGGGCGGTGATTGGCACAATCCTGGGTTCGGTTCACGCCAAGCAGAGCTTCGGCCTGTTTGAATCTGGCGGGGGCCAGGACGACAATATACACCTGCTGGCGGCCAAGCTGCGGGATTTAGGGTTAACCATGGCGTTTCCCCCGCTACGGCTAGACAGCGCCCCTACCCCGGCGACCTACCAGCGGGCGGAAGAAGCGGGTACTGACTTGGGGCAATGGGTCAACCGCGACCGCACCATCCAGCAGATGAAATCCCTCGATAACGACCTCGACCGGGCCTTGGGGCGGTTGAGTAGTGGGCTATACATCATTACCGCACGCCAGGGTGACCGCAGTGGAGCGATGTTGGCCAGTTGGGTGAGCCAGGCGAGTTTCCAGCCCCTGGGATTGACCATCGCCGTTGCCAAAGACCGGGCCATCGAAGCCTTGATGCAGGTGGGCGATACCTTTGTCCTAAACGTTTTGGAAGCGGGCAATTACCAGCATCTGATGAAACATTTCTTGAAGCGATTTGGTCCTGGGGAAGACCGCTTTGCGGGGGTGAAAACCCAACCGGCGAAAAACGGTTCTCCCATTCTCGCCGAAGCGCTGGCCTACCTAGAATGCACCGTCGCCAGCCGCATGGAGTGTTCCGACCACTGGATCGTCTATGCCACGGTGCAGGACGGGCGGGTTGCCAAACCGGATGGCTTGACGGCAGTTCACCATCGCAAAGTCGGGAATCACTACTAAATCGCCACCGGCAGGGATATTTGCGGTTTAATCATAGGGTGATCCCGATGGAGAGATGCCCATGAAACCGCAGTTCCCGAAAGGGTGGCTTTATCCTGGTCTGATGGCCCTGTCCAGTTGGGTGGTGATTGCCCAGCAGTCCAGCCCCGACATTCTGGCTGACATCAGCAACGCCTGGAATAACTTCATCGAATCGGGGCAGTGGGTGGCTTTGCTGGTCGGTCTGGTGCTGGGGTACTTGATCCGCATGTTCACCAGTTACTGAGCACCGCTATCTGCTGCTCCTGCAGGCCAATGATTTGCCCCCCCAAGCGCTGGATCGTTGTTAGATACTCGCTGACCTCGGCTGTGATTAATTCTCCTGGCAGCAACACCGGTATTCCTGGCGGGTAAGGACTAACCACCGCCCCGCTGACGCGACCCACGGCAGCGGACCAGGGAACCAGGGTGTGGGGCGCAAAAAACGCTTCCCGGAGCGATAAGACTGCTTTGGTTACAGGGGGCAACGGTACAGGCGGCAATGGCTGGGGCTGGGGTGACCTCTGGGCTAGAGCCGAGACCAGGGCTTGGCAATCCGCATCGCTGTGCCAGGGCGTCAGGATAAACGTCACATCGCTGTAATCGGGACATTCGGCGGTGATGCGGTGCTGCGTATGTAACCACTCATCCAGAGCAAACCCCGTCAGACCCAGGCGCTGGGTTTGAATCACCAAACGGGTCGGGTCTTGGGCAGCAAATCCAGGAATAGCAGTATCAATTCTCAGGACTTGATAACCTGGCAATTGCTGAATCTGGTCTATTAGCCAACCCACGCGGTTCAATAGGGCCTCAAACAGTGGCTCCCCTTGGGCCGCCATTTGTTCAGCGCTGGCCGCTAAAGACGCCAAAAGCAGGTAGCTGGGGCTAGTGGTCTGGATCAAGTTCAAACACTGCTGGACGCGCTGGGGCGATACCCGTGTCCCCTGGAGATGCAACAGCGCCGATTGGGTCAACGACGTCAGTACCTTATGGGTGGAATGAATCACTAGGTCTGCGCCGCTGGTCAAAGCCGACGGGGGTAACGCCGGATGGAACGGGAAATGGGCGCCATGGGCTTCATCAACGATCACCGGAACATGGTGTTGATGAGCAATGGCAACACATTCGGCCACCGGGCCACACACCCCTTTGTACGTTGGGGAATGGAGCACCACTGCTGTGATGTTGGCCGTTCCCGATTGCTGGAAGGCCGCTGTCAATTGCGCTGGCGTTATCCCCCCCCACACTTGCTGTTGCGCATCCCAGGCGGGTGTGAGAAAGATGGGTTCAGCGCCTGTGAGCATCAGGCCATGAATGACTGATTGATGGGCATTCCGGGGTAGGATGACTTGTCCCCCTGGGCGATGTACAGCCAGGAGAGCCGCTAACACCCCCGCCGTGGCCCCGTTCACCAAAAACCACGTGTGTTGCGCTCCAAAGATTTCAGCGACGCGCGCTTGAGCGTCCCGGAGCAATCCGTCCGGTTGCGCCAGGTTATCCAAACCAGGAATTTCACTCAAATCCGCTTGAAAGACCGCCTCTCCCCACCACTGGCGTAAACCGTCTGGCGCACCCTTGCCCCGTTGATGCCCTGGCGTATGAAAACCCCTGTATCCTCGGGCCAGGTGTTGCAGTTGTTGCACCAGTCTGGGAACCATTGCTGCCAACCTGCTATAGCTAAGCTGCTTTAGTTTGTCAGAAAGAGGAGAGGAAACCCAAAGGCGGGGCCGTGCTCCGGGACTCAAGGGCTGACAACCATAGATGGCTTGGCTATATCTTGACAAGGGGTGTTATCGTGATTCTCCCTCCATGATGCGACGGTGGGGTTGGTCGGTGCTAGGAGCCATGCTTTTGACGCTGGGCGGGGGACGAGTCCAGGCTGCCGAAACTTTACTGCTCAGCTATGGCCCTTTAGAATTTGCCGTCACGGTGGCCAACCTGGAAACTTACATCCAAACCGGACAGGTGCCCAGCCGTTTTCAGCCGCTGGTGGTCCAGTTACCCGCTGCGGAGTTAGCCCGTTTCACTGCCACCCTGCAACAACCGATTGCTGTCGCCCCAGAAGCTGTGGAGCGGGTCTTTGGCACCTCCACCGGGCGGGTGTTATTGAACCGTCTCGGTTTAGTTGTACAAACAGAACGGGGTGAAAGCCGATGCCCTGAAAACCGCTACGCTGCGGGCGGCTCAACAACCCGGCGGTGTAACTTTTTTGCGGATATTGCGGGAATTTCCAGGCACGACTATCCGGCTGAATCTGGTGCGCGGTTTAGCTGTTATCACCGAAGTCAATCGCTACATCACCCAAGTCAACCATGCCCTGGCCGTCTTGAACCAGGAATTTCTCCAGCAGGCTCGTCGCCAGTCCCTACCCCCCAATCTTCCCGATTTAACCCAGCGCGGTCCTGTCACTTGGCAGGTCAAAGACCTGACTCTAACCGACACCCGTCGCCAGCGCAACCCAACCCGCCCACCGTTGTCATTTCCCACGGCCTGGGGGACAGTCGCCAGAGTTTTGCCTATCTCGCTGAACATCTGGCATCTTATGGGTTGGCCGTCGTTTTACCCGAACACCCTGGCAGTGATGCTCGCCGCCTGCAACAGGTGTTAGACGGTCAAGCGAACGAATACATCATTCCCCAGGAGTTGGTGGACCGGCCCCAAGACATCCGCTTTGTGCTGGACGCCCTTGCCGACCAACCCATTAACCGAGAGCGAGTCCTGGTGGTCGGACATTCCTACGGGGGCTACACAGCGCTGGCCGTGGGGGGTGCCCGGTTGAATCTAGCCCATTTATCCCAAGTGTGCGCCCAGGTAGAGCAGGGAGTGGCCCTGAATCTGTCGCTGTTACTGCAATGCCCAGGCCGGCGCTTGTCCAATCCTCCGGTGCAGTTTCGCGATGAACGGGTGGTGGGTGTCGTGGCAATTAACCCGGTCGGCAGCGACCTATTCGGTCCTACTGGTTTGGCCCAGGTGAAAGTCCCTACCCTCATCGTAGCTGCCACTCAAGACGTCGCTGCGCCAGCCTTGGATGAACAAATTTTGCCGTTGACCTGGCTCGGCAGCCCCCAGCGATATTTAGCCCTCATTGAAGGCGCCAGCCATTTTTCCGTGCTGGGACAGAATACAACCGGCATTCCCTTACCGATTGACGTGGTTGGTCCAGCGCCGGAAGTTGCCCAGTTGTATATCAACGTTCTGACGTTGGCCTTTGCCCAGGTACATCTAGCCCAACGGAGCGAATTTGCCCCTTTTCTCACCGCCGCCTATGCCCGGCGATTGACGCGCAATCCCTTGCCCTTGCAGTTGGTGAGTAACCCGCCGGTCACACCTTTACAACAGGCCCTCGCCCCCTGAAGGGTACACTAGCCATAGGTGAAACACAGGTGGTCAATGCAAGCGGAACTGACACCCCAAGACTTTCAGCAACAGGTGCTTACGGAACTGCGCAACATCAATGGCCGGTTGGACCAGCTTGAGAACCGCATGGACCGGCTCGAAAGCCGTATGGATCAGCTGGAAAGCCGCATGGACCGATTGGAGAGCCGGATGGATAAGCTCGAGAACCGGATGGATAAGCTGGAAATCGAACTGAGCGCCTACACAAAAGGTTTAGATGGCATGGTGCGCATGGCTACAACGATTGTGATTACTGCTGGTGCTGCCGTCATCTTTGCTCCTCTGATCAAGGAACTGGCCCCTGCGATTGCCAGCCTACTTAAAAGCGCTTAGGTATTGTGGCTGTGATAACCGTTTGGTGATTCCCAGATGTACGCACCTACTTGGGAATTGAACGCACCCCTAACCCTAACTTTTTCTGGGAGTGCCAAGTTTCATTACCTGCTTTGAGTGACCAAGAAACGCGTCATGTCAACCATCTCAGCGAGCGTTACCTGCATTACTTGGAAGAAGGAGAGGTCAGCGAGGGAACGTTGAACATTATTTTGCTTGCTCCTCTGCTAGATGGTTTAGGATTGTGCGATCCGCCTTATCATGTCCGCGGTGAAACGTGGGTGTCTATTGAAACCACAGTGGATACCGATGAGAGGAGAGTGCCCTGGAAGGACGGATTCGTGCCTTGACGGTTCGGGAACAGTTTTGGTTGGTTCTCATCGCAGGCAAGCGGGGTGGCTTTAATGTTCTCCAAGCCCTAGCCTATAGGTCTGCATCGCCCCAGTTTCCCGTGTTCGGATTAGCAACGAATGGTTTTGATGATGTATTTATCAAACTAGAGGGAAAAAAGTTTGCCCTTTCCCATAACTTTACACTGCTGGCGGATGCGGAGCACAATTTACTTAGGGTGGCCCAGATTCTCAAACACCCAGTCGAGCCATCATTCCGCTAGCATGTCAATCGGTCCATTTTTTCTCTCTCGAAACAGCGATGGATGCGACCGCAACCTTCTGGCTCAACGGCGAAAGCTATCCATGCCGACCGCACCTGTCTCTGGCGCAGGTGTTACAGGAGCGGGGTTGGCAGCAAAAACCAGTGGTGATTGAGTACAACGGTGAAATTCTCCACCGGCCCTTCTGGTCAGAAACCCTGATCCAGCCCGGCGACCGCATCGAAGTTGTCACCA